>NZ_JBFRPK010000030.1:0-33868 GCF_041471965.1 Vibrio sp. 10N.261.51.A3 | reverse complement strand
TGTGATCAAGAGACAGCCTATATAGGTGCCTTTTTTTATTTTTTGAGGTAGTTAATCCGCTCAAAGCGCCATTTGGAAACCAACCCTCTAATATAGAGGACACCTAAAATAGGTGCACCTCAACATTACAACGGGCTAAACACACTCTTGTTCATTTTGTCGAACCCGAGCCGCGAGTTGGCGATATTGATCGGCGATGGTCTCTCCAAAAATAGGGTCATCTTCCGGTTGAAGCCATTGAGACTCCACTTCTTGCCAATCTTTCACCGTGAACGCCTCAACAATCATGGGTAGCACATGCTTCTCTTCATATTCCATGTGCTTTCGCTGAGCCTTAACAAACGCTTCAAGCTGCTCAATAAAGACTTGCTGAGGAACCACCGCATCTTGAAGGATCATATCGACCAAACCTAAAAAGTCCGCCGTTTTCTCAGAAAGCAATTGATGCTCTAACTCCAAGTCTTCAATCGCTTGCTCGCTGCCATATTGCTTAAGATAGTAGCGATAAATGACGTCTTCTTTAGGGTGATGCACTTTGTCTGAATGGTTCATAAGGTAATGAACCACCTCTGCGATCAGGCTATAGTTTATTTCTCGCTCCTGTTTCAGAAACTCTAACTTACTGTTGAGTATCGCGAGTAAACGAGCCATATAGCCATGCTCTCGTCTTATCCTTTCAATCATCATAGTATTGCACTCCATTACACCTACTATTTATAAGTGTATACGAATATGCTGATTTATGATTTGACCCTGCTCAGAAAACCACCAACCTACACTTCTGTTGGTAAACGCCAGTCAATAGGTTGTTGATCCATAGAAGAAAGCAGCTTGTTGGTTGTAGAGAAATGCTGACAACCGAAGAATCCACGGCGTGCCGATAATGGCGATGGGTGAGGTGCAACCAACACATGATGCTTGTCGTCATCAATCGCTTGACCTTTCTTCTGGGCGTGTGCGCCCCACAACAAAAAGATGATCGGTTCAGAGCGCTGATTGAGCTCAGCAATAATGGCATCGGTAAAGGTTTCCCAGCCACACTTAGCATGTGAGTGTGCTTTTGCCTCTTCGACTGTAAGGACTGTGTTCAACATCAACACCCCTTGCGATGCCCAAGAATCGAGATAACCATGACTAGGAATCTCAAAGCCCTCTATATCTTGTGCAAGCTCTTTGTACATATTGCGTAGAGAAGGTGGGATTTTCACACCAGGAAGCACTGAGAATGCTAAGCCGTGAGCTTGGTTAGCACCGTGATAAGGATCTTGCCCTAAGATAACCACTCGCACGGATTCGAAAGGCGTCATATCAAAGGCACTGAACACCTGTTCTTGTGGCGGGTAGACGGTTTTACCACTATTACGTTGCTGTTCAACAAACGCGAGGACACTCTGAAAGTACTCTTTATCACGTTCATCATTAATAATGGATTCCCAAGTCTTTGGTGCGGTCATCGTTTTACTTCCCAATCATCAAGGTTTCTAGCGGCTTTCGCCAGACAAAAAAATAGCTGTATCGGCTAACTGTCCTAAATAAGACTCTAGTTATACCTCATACAGCTATCAATAAACATGATGTGTAGGGTTCACTTGTTGATGAATCATAATAATCAGTTCAAGTTGTGCTTATCTCGATTAACCACTTTTCTGCTGTGTACGATGGTGGCCGTGGTTATGCACGTGACGGTTTGGTGTAGGTAAACGGCGTGCGACAGCAATAGTTGAAGTTTGGGTGATTGAATACATAAAGGCACCTCCTCTAAGACATCGTGAACTACATATTCACTTTAATACTATGAAAGAAAGGTGCCAATTTTTAGAAATAGACGGAAATAAATTTCCCCCTCTATTATTACGCTTGTTCGCTCGCTAGCGTTGCTGAGCGATGAAACATTCTAAGTTGTTGAATTTCCTCTTTCCAGATCGTCGAATCAATGGTTTCCAAGATAAGAGGGATACCATTAAAGCGAGAATCAGAGGCAATATACTCAAAACAATCCCAGCCAATTTCGCCTTTTCCTAAAGAATGGTGTCGATCGACTCGGCTCGCGAACTCAGCTTTTGAATCATTGATGTGCATTGCTCTTAGATAGTGCATACCCACGATGCGGTCGAACTCAGCAAAAGTATGCTCACACGCCTCTTTTGTACGTAAGTCATAGCCAGCAGTAAACGTATGGCAGGTGTCTAAGCACACACCCACACGTGACTTATCTTCTACCTGCTCGATAATCTCGGCTAGATGTTCAAACTTCCAACCCAGATTAGTGCCCTGCCCAGACGTATTCTCGATCACTGCGATTACGTCAGGTACCGCTTGATGAGCTAGGTTGATCGATTCAGCGATCTTCGCCAAACATTCGCTTTCTGAGATTTTCTTTAAATGACTCCCAGGATGAAAATTCAAAAGCGTTAGTCCAAGTTGATTACAACGCTCCATTTCATCAATAAAAGCCGCGCGTGATTTCTCTAGCTTCTCTTCTTCTGGCGCTCCTAGGTTAATCAGGTAGGAGTCATGAGGAAGAATGTGCTCAGCACCGTAGCCCAACATTTTGCAATTGGCTTTAAAGGCACTAATGGTTTTCGCTTCTAGTGGTTTTGCCGCCCACTGTCTCTGGTTCTTGGTAAACAGTGCAAACGCATTGGCACCTATTTCACGTGCACGCATAGGCCCCTGATCAACTCCACCAGCAGCCGAGACATGAGCGCCAATAAACTTAATATTTGTTTCCGGTTTTGAGGATGAATTATTGTTTGTCATTAAATCACTTTACACTTTCAGAATGCTTAATAAATAAAGGGTCGTATCGGTTGTAGTTCAATAAAAACACAACAAATGTAGTAAACTTACAACAAATATGACTGTTAAATATTTTTTATACTTTAAAATATTTTGTAATTACTTTGTTTTTAAAGGTTTTATTGATTTACCTCAATATAATCACCTTTGTAAAAATATGGTTTTTGGTTGTTTTTTGACTTAAATCAATGTTAACCTTACTAATATTAGGTATATATTACCCAGCTCAATAAAAATCGAAAGTTAACACCATAATCAAACCACATTCAGTGGACTAGGAGATAGTTATGATCCAAGGTATTCAAATTACTAAAGCAGCAAACGATGACCTACTAAACTCAATCTGGCTACTAGATAGCGAGAAGAATGAAGCTCGTTGTGTTGTTGCTACTGCAGGTTTCGAAGCTGACCAAGTTATCTCAGCTGCAGACCTAGGCGAGTACGAAAGCCGTGAAGTTGCAATCGAAGCAGCACCACGCATCGAAGGTGGTCAACACCTAAACGTTAACGTTCTTAAGCGTGAAACGCTAGAAGACGCAGTTGCTCACCCAGAGAACTACCCACAGCTAACTATCCGTGTATCGGGTTACGCTGTACGTTTCAACTCTCTAACAACTGAACAGCAACGTGACGTTATCGCACGTACGTTCACTGAGTCTCTATAATTTTTAGAGCTTAAATTAGAATACAAAAACGGCGCTCATTGAGCGCCGTTTTTATTTGTTCGAAAAACAAATGGACGTTACGGTTGAACTCGACGAAGCACAGCTTTTAGCGCTTCAAAATCGTTATCAAGATCTTCAGACAACAATTCCATCGCCGCGTGTTTTGCTAGCGGGCCAGGCAGTTCGATATCAGAACCTAGGATGTCATCAACCACTTCTTTGAATTTCGCTGGGTGTGCTGTACACAGGAACAAGCCAGTTTCGTTCTCTTGCAGTTGCTCTTCCAGTAGACGGTAAGCAATCGCACCATGTGGTTCACATAGGTAACCTTGTGCTTTTAGGTCGCGAACTGACTCAGCGCTCTGCTCGTCAGATACTTTACCTTTGCCTAGTGTATCTAAGCCCCAACCTTTCAGTTGGCAAAGCTCTTCGATACGAGGCCAGTTGTTTGGTTGGCTTACGTCCATCGCGTTCGATGTTGTCGCAACAGTCGGTTTTGGATCCCATTGACCTGTTTCTAGGTAACGAGGAACAGTGTCATTTTCGTTAGTTGCTGCGATAAAACGCTTAACAGGTAGACCTAGCGCTTTAGCCAATAGACCAGCCGTTAGGTTACCAAAGTTACCACTTGGTACAGAGATAACGAGGTTTTCACGTTGCTCTTTAGTCAGCTGAGAAGCCGCCTCAAAGTAGTAACAGATCTGAGCCATTAAACGGCTGATGTTGATCGAGTTTGCCGAATTAAGACCGATCTCTTTACGCAGTTCAGCGTCATCAAATGAGTCTTTAACTAGAGCCTGACACGCATCAAAGTCACCATCAATCGCCACAGTGTGGATGTTCTTGCCAAGCGTACAGAACAGCTTCTCTTGCAGTGGGCTGATCTTGCCTTTCGGGTAAAGAATCACAACATTGATGTCTTCCATGCCGTAGAAAGCATGCGCAACCGCCGCACCAGTATCACCTGATGTTGCCGTTAAGATAGTGATTTGACCACCATCAGAAACAGCTGCTAAAGATTGAGCCATAAAGCGGCCACCGAAATCTTTAAACGCCAGTGTTGGACCGTGGAAAAGCTCAAGCGCGTAAACGCCGTCTTTTACTTGGTTGATTGGTGCAGGGAATTGGAACGCTGCATCCACCATTTGGTCGATCTGTTCTTTTGGTAATTCATCACCAATCAATGCTGACAGAATCTTTGAGCTACGAGGGACAAAGTCCTCTGCTAGCAGCGCATCGATATCATCAAACTTTGGCAGTTCAGATGGGAAAAATAGACCTTGATTACGGCCTAAGCCTTGACGAACGGCTTGGCCAAAAGAGACTTGTTCATCATTTTCTTTGATGTTGTACAGTTTCATAACTCACTTCCTGTAACGATCGAACCCTGCTTATCTAGGCGACAAACGTGAACGAATCCTTCTTCATTTTGTACGTAATTTTGTTCTAACCAGCGTGCAACACGCTCGGCGACATCTTGTTCTTTGCAAATGCTAAATAGAGTTGGACCACTACCAGAAATACCAGTAGCCAGTGCCCCAGCTGACAGCGCGTATTTACGAGCATCAGCAAACCCTGGAAGCAGTTTCTCACGATATGGTTCAGCGATCACGTCTTTGATCATCTTCGCCGCCAGTTCAGGTTGACCTGAATGACACGCGTGGATAAAGCCCGCTAAGTGACGACCATGAGCAATAATATCCTGACGACGATATTGAGATGGTAGGATCTCTCTCGCTTCAGCCGTTGAAACCTTAATACCCGGATAAGCCATTACCCAGTACCAGTCGTCAAAACACGGTACTTCTTGGCTGATGATGCCTAGCTCTTCAAGCATGAGCTGCACACCACCAAGGTAACATGGCGCAACGTTATCGTAGTGGATACCACCTGAAATCTTGCCTTCCATTTCACCCATCAGAGCAAGCAGTTCAGTTTCATTCAGGGGCTGACCGTGAAAACGGTTTAGCGCATCCAGTGCCGCGACGATTGAACATGCACTAGAACCCAAACCTGAACCGATAGGCATGTTCTTTTCTAGTGTCATTTCTAAAGGCTTTAGCGTAACGCCTTTTTTATCAAGCTCTCTCGAGAACACCACCCAGCAGTCGTAAACGATGTTTTCTTTTGCTTCAGTTGGCAGCTTAGAAACAAAGCTGCCTGCAGTTTTAAGTGAGAATGGTTCATCACCGGCTTTAACCATAACTCGGTCACCTAGCAGCGTGCCATCCACTGGAGACACAGCGGCCCCCAGCACATCAAACCCTACACTGACATTACCGATTGATGCAGGAGCATAAACGACAACATCCATATCACTTGAACTCATTCTTAAACTCCTAATTTCCAACCAAGAGTACGCATCACATCAGAGAATACGCCAGCAGCTGTTACTTCAGTACCCGCGCCGTAGCCACGCAGTACTAGAGGGATTGGTTGGTAGTAACGGCTGTAGAATGCTAATGCGTTCTCGCCATCTTTAATCTTGAACATTGGGTCGTCGCCATCAACAGCAGCGATACGAACCTTACACTTACCTTCAGCGATTTCACCCACATAACGAAGTACTTTACCTTCTTCTGCTGCGATAGCTGACTGCTCTTTGAAGTAAGCATCCGCTTCTGGTAGGCGAGCCATGAACTCTTCAACCGTACCTGAATCATCAAAACCCGGTGGCAGAGCTTGGTCTACTTCAACATCTTCAAGTTCAAGCGCCATGCCTGCTTCACGAGCAAGAATAAGCAACTTACGCGCCACATCCATACCAGATAGATCATCTCGAGGATCCGGTTCAGTGAAGCCGTTATCTTTTGCAATATTGGTTGCCTGGCTCAGTGTCATACCTTCATCAAGCTTGCCGAAGATGTAAGACAGTGAACCTGAAAGAATGCCGTTGAACTTCTCAAGTTCATCACCTGCAGAGATAAGGTTCTGTAGGTTTTCGATGACCGGTAGACCTGCACCTACTGTTGTCTCGTACATCAGCTTACGACGTGAGTTGCGTGCAACTTCACGAAGCTGATGGTAATAAGCCATGCTTGCTGTGTTTGCTTTCTTGTTTGGTGTTACTACGTGGAAACCAGCCGCTAGGAAATCAGCGTACTGCGCCGCAATACCTTCGCTAGACGTACAATCAACCAATACTGGGTTGATGATGTGGTTACGTTGAACCAAAGCCGCTAAACGCGCTAGGCTGAACTCTTCAGTCGCACTCGACATACGGTCACGCCACTGCTCTAACGGTAGACCATCGCTGTCTAGCAACAAACCTTTACTGTTTGCTAAACCACATACGCGAATCACGATGCCTTTTTCAGCCAGTTTGCCTTGCTGACGTTGGATCTGGTCAACAAGCTCGCCACCAACACCGCCGACACCCACAACGAATACATCTAGGAAGTGCTTAGAGTTAAATAGGTTCTCGTGACACGCTTTGATTGCTTCAGAGATTTTGTCTTCAGGGATAACCGCTGAAATAGCGCGCTCTGAAGAACCTTGAGCAATAGCAACAATGTTGACGTTCACTTCAGCTAAAGAAGAGAAGAACTGAGATGCTACGCCACGTGAAGTGCGCATACCGTCACCCACCAGCGTTACAATCGCAACGTCATCCATGAACTCAACCGGCTCTAACAGGCCATCTTTAAGTTCAAGTTCAAACGCGTCTGACAACACTTGTTTCGCTTTCACCTTATCAGCCGATTCAATACAGAAGCTGATGCTGTACTCAGAAGAAGATTGAGTAATAAGGACAATAGAAACGCCAGCAGAAGACATCGCGCCGAATACACGACTCGCCATACCTACCATGCCCTTCATGCCTGGGCCTGATACGTTAACCATGGTTAGGTCACTTAGCGTCGTAATACCTTTGATTGCTAGGTTATCTTCGCCAGTGTCTTGGCCAATCAAAGTACCTGCGCCTTGTGGGTTGAAGCTGTTTTTGATCAGACAAGGAATGTGGAATTGCGCAATAGGAGCAATGGTTTTCGGGTGTAGAACCGAAGCACCAAAGTAAGAAAGCTCCATCGCCTCTTGGTAGCTAAGAGACTTGAGCAGACGAGCATCATCAACTAAGCGTGGGTCACAGTTGTAAACGCCATCGACATCAGTCCAGATTTCACAGCAATCAGCACGTAGACACGCCGCTAACACAGCCGCTGAGTAGTCAGAACCATTACGACCTAGTGTGACTAGCTCACCTTTTTCATTACCCGCAGTAAAGCCAGGCATGATGTTAACGTGACCTTTAGGAAGTGGAGATTGTTGGAAGTTCTGAGTAGAGACATCCACATCGACCATAGCTTCAAGGTGATCGCCTTTAGCGTATAGGTATTGGACAGGGTCAATCAGGCTTGCTGGTTGGCCTTTCGCTTCCAGTACCGCTTTCATTAACTGGATAGAGATTCGCTCACCTTTACTGATGATGCGAGCATTAACGTGGTTCGGGCACATACCAAGTAGGTTGATGCCATTCACGAACTGCTTTAGCTGAGCAAGAGAGGTATCCACCTGCTCTTGAAACGCGGCACCATCGATAGAAGGCACGACCGCTTTGATCTCTGCAAACAGTGTGTTAAATGAAGATTCGATCTCTGTAATCTGTGCGTCAGCTTCACCATTTTTCAGTGCAGCTTCAATAACAGCGACCAACTTATTGGTTGTTTTTCCTGGAGCCGATAGTACAACGGCTAGCTCTTCTTGCTGGGCATTATTAGCGATGATATCAGCCGCTCGTAAAAAACGATCTGCATCAGCTAATGATGAACCTCCAAACTTTAAAACGCGCATCCCTTTCTCCATAAGTCATAAAAATGGTACAAAAAAAGGCCTGTATCTTGTTGGATACAGGCCTTTTTTTTAAAATCCGTTACTTAGCAGCCTGCCCCAACAATGTTAATGTCGGTAATAATAATGGTTGTGGTCATTACTAGGTGGCTTACGTGCTGCATATCAAATTCTCTGCTTGTGCTTTACTCTACGTGTATCAATTTTTACCACTGGACGTCAATGAAAAGTTGCGTTTTTTTTACATTCGCACCGTTTTTCAGAGCAAACCGTCATTTAAGGGATAAAACACCCTGTATAAACCTTCACTTAAGATACTGGATTTACTCATTGAACAGGCAAGAGTGATCAATTGCATATATAGTCATAACAAAATGCTATATCGATTGTGCAGCGAACGTACAAGTTCTGTGCTTTAATTGAACGATAACGTTCGAAGAATAATAATAATGACATCAGGAGTGGGAAATGAAGAGATTACTTATTCTTTTGGCTTTTGCTATGCCTGTTGTTTGTTCAGCGAATAGCTTGCCTCTACTACCCAGCCAGATCGATAGTTCTTCTCATAAATTCTTTATCTCCACACAAAACGCGTCGAGTGAAAGCTTCGATACTTGGAAGATAGACAGTGGCTACTCTTATAGCTTGTTTTCAGATGTGGATCTTTACGTCGGTACACGTATCAATAGTGCGGCACTGAAACAGGAAAGTGGATTCTTGAGTGGTGTCCGTTATCAGTTCTCAGAAAGAGTCTCTTTTAACAGTTCTCTACACACCTATAAAGACGAGACCGAAGACAATGAGAAATCGGTAGCCGCAGAGGTTTCCAGCCGAGTGCAACTAACAGATAACCTAGATTTGCATGCCACCCTTGATTATGAAGAGTGGCAGCAAGGTGTTGAAGTGGGACTAGGGTTTCGCTTTTAGTCTCTTTAGCTTGTTCTTTATTAACAGATTAGTGCGGATTGAGATCCAAACTTTTAGTACATCACAAACCATTCCCCGTTCTAATCTATCAACGGCATTCAATTTGAGTCAGTTACGATTCAATTAACAGCTCAGATGAAATTAACACGCCATTCCAATCGGCATAAATATAGTCACCAGGCTGAATCAGTTGATTATGTATAGAGAGTGTCACATTCACTTGGCCGACACCGCGTTTCTCTGTTTTGAATGGCGATGCACCTAACGCCTGAACGCCAAGGTCCATTTGCGACATCATGCCTACATCACGCACCGCACCGTTTACAATCACGCCTTCCCAACCGTTTTCTATCGCGAGAATAGCGAGTTGATCGCCAAGCAGCGCCTTCTGGCATGAGCCATTTCCGTCAACGACAAGCACTTTGCCACAGCCGTCGGTCTCTAAAACCTCGCGAACCTTGGAATTATCGTGATAACAACGAACTGTTACAATTTTTCCAAAGAACGCACCACGTTGGCCGAAGTTCTGCAATGGCATGTTCAGTAGGGTGACTTCGCTTTCAAACTCATCACACAAGTCGGGTGTTATATCGTGCATATATCCTCCGTGAGTAAGGCGTTACCGGTTATGTCAGGCTAGCCTCTATGCTTTTATATGTTATTAAAATTAATCCTTTGTTTTCATTGTTCTATGCTCAATTTATTACTCAATAAAAGTTGATTGAGCATATTTATCTACTAGACTCTTAAGACAGCTTTCAGCTTCCTTGGTTCATAATCCGGTCTTTAGCAGGCAAGATGTGCGAAGCATCTCGAATAATCATTCTTGTTTTGGTGCTAAACAGTCACCATAACATTGGTTAAGTTGTAGCCATACTATTAAAGTTTGTTGCGATACGGCAATTGATGTAAATCAACAAAGTGAATGGAATTAACATTCTCGCGTTGTTAGCATGCTGTTAACATTATAGAATCCACTCCAATCACTAAAAGAATGATTGAAAGGCGTACTGGATCTACGTTATTGGGCAATACTTCAAGGAAGGCAGATAGCTGGAAGTAAGTGTTTTTTTGAAAACTTTAAGTTATCATCAAAAATACATTACCTGTATGTTATGTTTTTGCCTAGAATTTATTCTATTAGCACAGTTTCGTCACAAATTTAGGTACCGCCAAATGCAAACCCCGCAGATTCTTATCGTTGAAGATGAGCAAGTAACTCGTAACACTCTAAAGAGTATTTTTGAAGCAGAGGGATATGCTGTTTTTGAGGCTAGCGACGGTGAAGAGATGCACCAAGTGCTATCTGACAACCAAGTTAACCTTGTAATTATGGACATCAACCTTCCAGGTAAGAATGGCCTACTACTTGCGCGTGAACTACGTGAGCAAGCAAACGTAGCGCTTATGTTCTTAACTGGTCGTGATAATGAAGTTGATAAGATCCTTGGCCTAGAGATCGGCGCTGATGACTACATCACTAAGCCTTTCAACCCTCGTGAACTGACTATCCGTGCACGCAACCTTCTGAACCGTTCAATGAGCACAAGCTCTGTTCAAGAAGAGAAGCGTAGCGTTGAGAAGTATGAGTTCAACGGTTGGGTACTAGATATCAACAGTCGTTCTCTGGTTAGCCCAGATGGCGAAGGCTACAAGCTACCTCGTTCAGAGTTCCGTGCTCTACTTCACTTCTGTGAGAACCCAGGTAAGATCCAAACACGTGCTGACCTTCTTAAGAAGATGACTGGCCGTGAGCTTAAGCCACACGATCGTACTGTAGACGTAACAATCCGTCGTATTCGTAAGCACTTTGAATCTGTTTCTGGTACGCCAGAAATCATCGCAACGATTCACGGTGAAGGCTACCGCTTTTGTGGTGACCTAGAAGACTAATTCGATTCGCGCTTCTTACCATTTAGCACTACTCACCAGTAAGTGTTATTAACAATAGAAGCGTCATCAATAGTTATTAAAAAGGGAGAATGCCAACGCATTCTCCCTTTTTTATTGTTCTTAATTGGATAAGGTTTTAGTAAACCGTATCCACCTTAACGTCTTTCTCTACTAACCACTTCACGGTTTCGCCATCTTTAAGTTCAACCGCTACATCAACAGGCTTGTCGCTGTCGATCTCTAGCTGCCATACAAACGCGACTTCCCATTGAGTTTCACTGTGTGTTCTTAAATCAAGATCGTCAGCCGTTACCAACAAGGTGTCTGCACCCTGTTTAACCGTAACACTCTCAACCGCAAGCGTTGCTGGCAGTTGTGAATCTGACTCTAGGTAGATAGAACCATGCAGGGTCTTATCTTGAGTCTCGCCAATCGTTGGCATCTTGTTGTGCCAAAGGTTGCTTTTCATGGTAACTGTTGCTGCAGATACTTCGACTTGATTATCTTGCTGCCATTCTACTTGTGGCGCAGAACAACCCGCTAATGCCACTACACATGCGGCGAATGCTAATTTTTTCATTATTCTTCTACCTTTGGTTTAACCAACTCTTTAAGACTTCAATGTCATTCTGGTATTCGTTATTTATCTCATCAACCCAATCTGAAATGTTCTCCCACCACGCAGGCAAATCTGGAGATTGAGCTTTCTGGGCAACTTGTTGGATGCGTTTCAGACCAATAGAACCTGCAGCACCTTTAATCTTATGTGCCTCAGAAACGATACTGGCTTTATCTTTCGCGACCATGTTGGAGTTCAATATTTCCATATACTCCGGCATCATATCTTCGAACATCGCGATGCTATCCAAAACCGGTTTCGGTCCAACAATATCAACATAAGACTCTAGCATATCAATATCAAGCAAAGTGGTATCAATTTCTGAAAGAAAAGGCTTACTCGCGTCGACTTTATCAATGCTCTCAACCTTATCGGTGCCCGCTACCTTCTCAATTACCTCTGGTGCATCTTCGATAAGTTCACTGATGACATCTTGGATAGCTCGAACCGACAAAGGTTTACTGATCGCTTCGTCCATGCCTTTCTGGAAGTACTCTTGCTTGTTGTTTAATACGTTCGCAGTTAACGCCACCAAAGGCGGTAGCTGGCTGTATTTCTCGCGGTAGTATTGAGCAATATCGAAACCCGTCATATCTGGCAGTTGGATATCCAACAACACCAAATCATAGTCTTCAGGATTGAAAGCAATTTGCGCCTCTTTACCCGTCATCACGACTGTCACTTCATGGCCAAGGCTTTCAAGTAGAGAGCGAGCCACTGTGATATTGAGTTCAATGTCTTCGACCATAAAGATCTTAAGATTCGACTGTTTTCTTGGCGTTTTGATCAGAGCCTGAGTATCGTGATTCACTGGAACTCGAATCGAAACCGTAAAGGTACTGCCAAAGCCCTCTTCACTGATGACTTCAATGTGGCCATCCATCATATTAATTAGCTGTTGAGAGACAGCGAGACCAATACCCGTGCCGACAGCGTGCAAGTTGTCCGTGCCCGATTTCACCTGATAGTACATCGCGAAGATCTTCTCGATTTCACTTTCAGGGATACCAATACCAGTATCTTCCACTTCCATCGTAATGTTGGCAAAGTCACCATCAATGTCGGCGCTGACTGTCATCACCACTCCACCATCTTTGGTGAACTTCATCGCGTTACTAACAAGGTTCCACAGTACCTGTCTAAGACGAGTACCATCCACCTCAACAGCAGCTGGAAGATCAGACAATCTTTCTAGATCGAACCTTAACCCTTTCTGCTCAGCCATCAACGCAGAGATACTTTCGATCTCGACAACGAAATCTTCAAAGTTAATAGGCGTAGGGAAGAGTTCAAGCTTACGGCGGTCGAACTTATCCATATCAATAATATCGTTGAAGATATTACCCAGTGTCACCGCGCTCACCTTGATGGTTTGCATCTGCTTGCGCTGTTCGGTGGTCAGTTGGCTATCAAGCAGCATGCGGCTCAAGCCAATGATGCCGTTGAGCGGCGTTCTTAACTCGTGGCTAATAGTTGAGATAAAGGTGGTCTTATCGCGGCTGGCTTTTTCTAACGACTCTTGATGCTCTTTACGTTCAGTAATATCGCGGCCAAAACCAACCAAGCCCAAGTGACGACCATCTTTGCTGTAGAAAGGCACTTTACGCAGTTCGAAGTAACTCTTGCGGCCATCTGGGTATTCAAGCCATTGGTCATAAGTCAGTGCTTGGTTGTCAGCAAATACTTTCTTATCGGTTTCAACAACTTGCTGAGCGACCTCTTTACTGTAAACATCCCAAGGAGTTAAACCAACTAGCTCTTTTTCTGTTTTACCAGTGAGCTCTTCAACCGCACGGTTACAACCAGAGAACACACCATCTTCATTACGGTAGTAAATAAGGTCAGGCGAGGCATCGATAAACGAGCGTAACAGTGCAGTACGTTCTGCGAGTTCAAGCTGAGTACGCTCGCGCTGGAACACCTCGTTTTCGAGATCTTGCATTGCTTCTGCGCGCGCTTCTTCCGCTTTTTCACGCTCTTCAATTTCTTGATTAAGCTTCTCGATATTGAGCTGCATTTTATTGTTGAGTTCTTGGTCTCGCTCACGCATGTCGCCAAGTTTAGAGACCAATTTCGCTAACCTTTGACGTGATTCTTCCAACTGGTCCACGACCACTGACAGAAAATAAACCGCCCAAGGCGTGATCACTAAACCGAAGAAAACTGAACGGACAATGTCGATGTCATCAACATTGCCTTTGAGTGCAAGGGTGATACCGACTTGCACAACAACAGCGAGGGCAACAAGCGCTAGGGCGAGTAAGATAGAAAAGCGGACAATCCCCAGTTTTACGAGTAGATCCACGTAATACTGGGCAAGATTTTTCATGGGTTTCATTTAGCGCTCCATGCGATAAGACTAGCAACATTCTACCCTGTTTGAAGATGGGAGGTAAGCTAGCTACATCACACGCAGCAAGTGTTCAGCGGTAATTTCGAAGGTTAATTAACCAATACAAATACTAACTAAGCAAAAATAGCCGGGGATAATCAAATTGCCAATTTTATAGCGTTAGCGAATTGAGTATGGATGCACCATTGAACGGTTGCGACCGTCTGATTTCGCTTGATACAACGCACTATCAGCCAAGGCAACAGCCGATTCCATTTCATCATCAGGTGTAGGAATGTAAGAGATAATACCAATACTCACCGTGATGAATTCAGAGACTGTCGACTTCTCATGCGCAAGTTCCAATTTTAGGACTTCATCATGAATACGCTGCGCCACCAGCTGAGCACCTTCGGTCGTTGTATTTGGCAGAATAAAGCCGAACTCTTCACCACCATAACGAGCCACACAATCAGATGAACGATTCAACACCTGCTTAAATGCCTGAGAAACCTGAATCAAAGCATCATCGCCTTGTTGGTGTCCGTAAAAGTCGTTGTAGCCTTTAAAGAAGTCGATATCACATAGCATGATCGTCAGTGGCAGCTTCTCACGCACATGATAATGCCACAGTGTAGAGAGCTGTTCATCGAAACGACGTCGGTTAGACACTTTAGTCAGGCTATCCATAAAGCTGAGGCGTTCAAGTTCAAGGTTGGCTTCTTCAAGCTTTTGTTCTGCTAGATAACGCTCTGTAATATCACGCGCCATGATCAACACACCATTAGTGCTCGATGCTGGATCTCTAAACGGTGATTTGACTACATCATACCAAGTAAATGTTCCATCACTTGAGACCACTTTGTCGATATAACGCAGTGATTTACTTTGATGAAGCACTTGATGATCGGTTTCTGATATTCGCGTATAGATGCTATGTGGCACCACATCTTGTAAACGTTTACCGATCAAGTCACTGACTTCAGAGATACCCAGCGCAGCCACAAATGGTTTATTACACGCTTGATAAACCATGTTTTCATTAAAGATACCAATCGAGTCTGGGCTGGCCTCCAGGAGGTTTTGCAAGATGGTGTCACGCTGCGCAAGTGCCACTTCGGTATCTTTTCGCTTCTCCATCTCGCCACGCAGTTTCTGCTGCATGTCATGCCAATCGGTCACATCATGACTAATAGAGAGCGTGCCGATGGTTTCTCCATCTTGGGAAAGCAGCACACTTTGGTAGGTTTCAAGCAAGCAGCTTTTTCCATCTTGATCTGTAGTCCAAGAGCGTTCACTTACACGACCTTTTAATACTCCACCAGAAACACTCAGGGTGCCCTCTTCAGCACGACCATGCCAAAACTTTTTAAACGAGCGATTACTCGTCACTAACTGACCTTTCTGATCTTTCACGTAGATCAGCTCAGACAAAGAATCCAAAGCGGTACGAGCAACATTCAGTTCTCGAACTTCTTGGGACAGTTCTTCGTTAGT
This sequence comes from Vibrio sp. 10N.261.51.A3, assembly GCF_041471965.1. Lineage (NCBI taxonomy): Bacteria > Pseudomonadati > Pseudomonadota > Gammaproteobacteria > Vibrionales > Vibrionaceae > Vibrio > Vibrio sp. 10N.261.51.A3. The sequence continues at coordinate 18,348 of NZ_JBFRPK010000030.1, read as the reverse complement.
GTTTTTATAAGGTGAGGCGTGAATCATCCAAGCCTGCTTATTTCTAAAATGGATCTTACGACCGATCAAGTTGATCTTGAACGACTCAAATTCAGAAAGCGCCCACAGGGAGACCTGCTCGAAGGCTCGAGAGTTGATGTGGTTGGTTAAGTAGTGACGAAAGCTGTTCTCGCTTTCCACAGTAGGAAAGCGAAAATTAACACCGATTTGGCGGATACCAAGCAACTGCATGGCTTGGCGATTGGCATAGAGTATTTCGCCACTTCGAACATCAACAAAGTAGAGTGGCGACGGGGTAGCAAGTAGAAGCGTTTCGATATGCGACTGATAACGAGAATAGAGATGCCAGCAGATGAGAGCAATCAGCAATACAACAACGATATAAATACCGTAGCCATACGCCCTGTCCCACAACCAAGTCATTACCAGTTCCATTTACTCTCAATCTATACCATAAAATCTGTTAGGGAAATGTTACCACTATTTATTGGTTTTATCTGCTGTTACCTACAGTCACCCATTTCTATTAATTGGCCGCGTTTAAAACAGGCAACGTGTACTCGAATGCAGAGCCCGTTTTGATGCCTTGAGCACCGGTTTTATCCAACGAACGACCTATTTCAGTCATCGCTAACCAGCGGTTCTCACACCATAAAGGAGAAAGTAAGGTTGGGCGTCTCGCCGCTGAAGAAACACGGTGATAAACCACGTCCGCAGGCGTGCGTTGAATGATCTCACTCGCGATATCGATGTACTCTTCAAGGCTTGGGGCTTCTAGCTTTCCTGCCTTCCACGCCTTAGCCATGGTACTGCCCTCTACTATATGAAGGCCGTGCAGCTTAATACCATCGGTGCCAACGGCTAATACCTTGTCTAAGGTTTCAAGGTTATCCGCTTTGGTTTCTTTTGGTAGACCAACAATCAGGTGAGTACACACCTTGATACCTAAAGCGCGTGCGCGTTGGGTGATCGTTTCATACACCGCAAAATCGTGGCCGCGGTTAATTCGCTTGAGGGTTTTATCATTGGCGGTTTGCAGGCCAAGCTCGAGCCAAATCTCATAGCCTTGTTTAACGTAGCCCGCTAACAGATCCAACACCGCATCAGGCACACAGTCTGGTCGCGTACCAACACAAAGGCCGACGATCTCTGCACCGGGTGCTTTTAGCGCCTCTTCATACATATTCTTGAGCACTTGCACCTCAGCATAAGTGCTGGTGTACGCCTGAAAGTAAGCCAGGTACTTCTTGGCACGAGCAATCTCACCCGCACGATCTTTTAGCTGGTCAGCAATACTTTGAATTTGAGTTTGTTCATCGGCAAAGGAAGCCACGTTACAAAACGTGCAACCTCCACGGCCAATTGTCCCGTCTCGGTTTGGGCAGCTGAAACCACCATGAAGCGTCAGCTTGTGAACCTTCTCGCCATAACGGCGTTGAAGGTCTTGGCCGATAGTATTGACCAACTCGTGTAATTGCATATTTTCAAAGCACTCAAGTAAATAAGAATGAATATCAGTCTTTTTTGAAAAAAAATTACATCCCTGCAAAATTCGACCAATTAGTTTACTCAAGGCTTTTTGCGAGCAACCTAACAAATATCAATAAACATGCAAAAAATCGGCTCTATTTGCCTAATGTTGCACATTTGTTAGGCATTAAATTCAAAATAAAACGAAAAAAATGGTCTACATGGGTCAACTTTCATTGCAATTCGCCTAGACAAAATTGTAGGATACTTACACATATTGGCTATTTTTGAGTATTTACTTACAACGAAAACTTGCTAATAAGTCGGTGATATCTAACTCCCACCTATATAAACCACTAGTTTGTGGTTAAAAATAAACAGGTATCACTAAGGATTGTTTTTCTCGCAATACTTTTCCTGCGAGATACGGAAAGGATTCAAACCGCCAGCATAGGCAGGTTTAGACCCATAAATATAAAAGGACAAGGCTGACTTTATACAAATAAGTTGCGCCTAGATTTAACTGGAAGGATGTATCTATGGTAGATCAAGAGCAGAACTCACAGGGTCTGTATACTCCTGAATTGGAGCATGACGCTTGTGGTATCGGTTTTGTTGCGCATCTAAAGAATCGCAAATCTCATGATGTAGTAACTCAAGCACTCGATATGCTTGCACGTATGGAACACCGTGGCGGCCAAGGCTGCGATCCGTGTTCTGGTGATGGTGCAGGTATCCTGCTACAGAAGCCGCACGAATTCTTACTAGAAGAAGCCGTAAAGCTTGGAATTAAGCTGCCATCTTTTGAAAAATATGGTGTTGGTGTTGTACTTTTCCCTAAAGATGAACACAAACGTGCACAGTGTCGTGACATTCTAGAACGCAATGCACAACGCCTTGAGTTAGAAGTTATCGGTTACCGTGAACTTCCAACGGACAATTCAATGATTGGTGCTGACCCACTAAGCACTGAACCTCAATTTGAACACGTATTTATTTCTGGCGGCCCTGGTATCACACCAGAAGAGCTTGAGCGTAAACTGTATGTTCTACGTAACTACACGGTTCGTGTATGCCTAGAAAGCGTTTCAAATATCGGTGATGACTTCTACATCAACTCTATGTCTTACAAGACATTGGTGTACAAAGGTCAGCTAACAACTGAACAAGTTCCTCAGTACTTCCTAGATCTGCAAAACCCAACCATGGTGACAGCTCTAGCACTAGTACACTCTCGCTTCTCTACCAATACATTCCCACGTTGGCGTCTAGCTCAGCCTTTCCGTTACATCGCGCACAATGGCGAAATCAATACGGTTCGCGGCAACCTGAACTGGATGAAAGCACGTGAAGCAATCCTAGAATCGGATCTGTTTACACAAGCTGAAATCGACATGCTGCTTCCTATCTGTCAGGAAGGTAGTTCGGATTCATCAAACTTCGATATGGCACTGGAACTACTTGTTCTTTCAGGTCGTACTCTGCCACACGCGTTGATGATGATGATCCCGGAAGCATGGCAAGAAAACAAAAACATGGATCCAACTCGTCGTGCGTTCTACCAGTACCACGCGAACGTAATGGAACCATGGGATGGCCCAGCATCAGTATGTTTCACCGATGGTGTTCAAGTAGGTGCAACACTTGACCGTAACGGTCTGCGTCCTTCTCGCTACACAGTAACTAAAGACGACTTCCTAGTAATGGCGTCTGAGTCTGGTGTTGTTGAGATTGCACCTGAAAACGTTGAGTACCGTGGTCGTCTACAACCAGGTCGTATCTTCGTTGCTGACCTTGAGCAAGGCCGCATCATTTCTGATGAAGAAGTGAAAGACAGCATTGCTAAAGCACAACCTTACGAAAAGTGGGTTGCAGAGAACCTTCTGAGCCTGAAAAAGCTACCGGATGCGAGCAACGAATTTAGCCAACCTTCTCCAGAGAAACTACTACACAAACAACAATCGTTTGGCGTGAGTTCTGAAGAAGTAAACGAAATCATTCTACCTCTTGCGAAAACAGGCTACGAGCCACTTTCTGCAATGGGTGCTGACTGGCCGCTAGCGATTCTTTCTCACCAATCGCAGCACCTTTCAAACTACTTCAAACAGTTGTTTGCACAAGTAACTAACCCGCCGATCGACCCGATTCGTGAGCGCATGGTTATGTCTCTGAACACTTACCTAGGTAAAGACCAGAACTTACTTGCTGAAACACCTGAGCACTGTCAAAAAGTAGAACTTGAGTCTCCAGTACTGTCTAACTCTGAGTTAGAAAAACTGCGTGCAATCGATAACGAGCACCTTCAGGCGAAGACGCTGGATATCGTATTCCAAGCAAATGGCGACCAAGGTAAGTTAGAGCGCGCACTTAAGCGTATCTGCCAATACGCAGAAGACGCAGTGATTGATGGCTACTCTATCATCCTACTGACAGACCGTGCGGTTAACTCTAACCATGCCGCTATTCCAGCAATGCTGGCGGTTGGCGCGGTTCACCACCACCTAATCCGTAAAGGTCTACGTGCTAAGTGTGACATCGTTGTTGAAACGGGCGACGCTCGTGAGACACACCACTTTGCAACGCTTATCGGTTATGGTGCAAACGCAGTTAACCCATACCTAGTTATTGAAACGATTGTTGAACTGCAACGTACTAAGAAGCTAGATCCAAACGTACACCCACGTGAGTTATTCGATAACTACCGTAAAGGTGTTAACGGCGGTCTACTTAAGATCTTCTCTAAGATGGGGATCTCTACGCTGCAGTCTTACCACGGTGCACAAATCTTTGAAGCACTTGGTGTTAGCAAATCAGTGGTTGAAAAATACTTCACAGGTACTGTTTCTCGTATCCAAGGTCTAACGATCGACGATATCGCGCGAGAAGTATTGGTTCGTCACCGTGTTGGTTACCCAGCTCGTGAAATTCCAGCTCAGATCCTTGATGTTGGTGGTGTTTACCAGTGGAAACAACGTGGTGAGAAACACTTATTCAACCCAGAAACGATTTCTCTACTTCAAGAATCGACGCGTAACAAAGATTACGGTCAGTTCAAGAAGTACGCAAAAGCAGTTGATGACCAAGGCGACAACGCAGCAACGCTACGTAGCCAACTGGACTTCATCAAGAACCCTGCAGGCTCTATTCCTATAGCAGAAGTAGAACCAATCGAGAACATTCTTAAGCGTTTCGCAACCGGCGCAATGAGCTTTGGTTCAATCTCGCATGAGGCTCACTCAACACTGGCTGTTGCGATGAACCGCATTGGCGCGAAATCAAACTCAGGTGAAGGTGGTGAAGATCCAGCACGTTTCGAACGTAAAGAAAACGGCGACTGGGAACGTTCAGCAATCAAACAGGTGGCTTCTGGTCGCTTTGGTGTAACGTCTTACTACCTATCTAACGCTGATGAGCTACAAATCAAGATGGCTCAAGGTGCGAAACCGGGCGAAGGTGGTCAACTACCTGGTGATAAGGTTGATGACTGGATCGGCGCAACGCGTCACTCGACTCCGGGCGTAGGTCTTATCTCGCCACCGCCACACCACGATATCTACTCAATCGAAGATTTGGCTCAGCTGATCTACGATCTGAAAAACGCGAACCGTAACGGTCGTGTCAACGTGAAGCTAGTATCAGAAGCTGGCGTAGGTACGATTGCATCGGGTGTAGCGAAAGCGAAAGCTGACGTGGTACTTATCGCAGGTTTTGATGGTGGTACGGGTGCATCTCCGATGTCTTCTATCCGTCATACCGGTCTGCCTTGGGAACTAGGTCTAGCAGAAACGCACCAAACACTACTGAAAAACGGCCTACGTAACCGTATCGTTGTTCAGTCTGATGGTCAGATGAAAACACCACGTGACCTTGCAGTAGCAACGTTACTTGGCGCGGAAGAATGGGGCGTAGCAACAGCAGCATTGGTTGTTGAAGGCTGTATCATGATGCGTAAGTGTCACAAGAATACATGTCCTGTTGGTATCGCAACACAAAACAAAACTCTGCGTGAGCGTTTCGACGGCCGCGTAGAAGACGTAGTGACTTTCTTCCAATACATGGCTGAAGGTCTGCGTGAAGTAATGGCTGAACTTGGCTTCCGCTCTATCGATGAGATGGTTGGTCAATCGCACAAACTTAAAGTTCGTGATGACATCGGCCACTGGAAGTACAAGAACCTAGATCTAACACCTGTACTGCACATTGAGCAGGCACGTGAAGAAGATGGTATCTACAACCAGACGCAACAAAACCACAACCTAGAAGACGTTCTAGACCGCAAGTTGATTCAAGCTGCGATTCCAGCTCTTGAGAAAGGCGAAGCCGTGAATGCAAGCTTCCCTATCATCAACACGGACCGCTCTGCAGGTACCATGCTGTCGAACGAAATCTCGAAGGTTTACAAAGACCAAGGTTTACCACAACCAATGAACGTTAAGTTCCACGGTAGTGCTGGCCAATCTTTCGGTGCGTTCCTTGCGAAAGGCGTTAAGTTCGAAGTAGAAGGCGACGCGAACGATTACTGGGGTAAAGGTCTGTCTGGCGGTACTTTGGTACTGTACCCAGATGCGAAGTCTTCTATCGTTGCTGAAGATAACATCGTGGTTGGTAACGTATGTTTCTACGGTGCAACCTCAGGTGAATCTTTCATTCGCGGTATGGCTGGTGAACGTTTCTGTGTTCGTAACTCAGGTGCGAAGGTTGTTGTTGAGGGCGTTGGTGACCACGGTTGTGAATACATGACTGGCGGTGTTGCCGTTATCCTTGGCTCAACAGGTCGTAACTTTGCTGCGGGTATGAGTGGCGGTGTCGCTTATGTTTGGGACAAAGCTGGTGACTTCGAAACCAAGCTTAACCCAGAACTTGTAGACCTAGATCCAATTGAACAAGAAGATAAAGATCTTCTACTAGATATGCTAACCAAGCACGTTGAATTCACAGGAAGTGAAGTTGCTCAGTCTTTCCTAGACAACTTTGAAGCAAGTGTTGCATCGCTAGTTAAAGTAATGCCACGCGACTACAAAGCAGTTCTTGAGAAGCGTAAAGCTGAAGCACAACAGGCACAAACGGAAGAAGTGGAGGCAGTATAATGGGTAAGCCTACTGGATTTTTAGAACACGGTCGCGAGCTTCCAAAGAAGCTCGACCCATCGGTTCGTATCGAAGACAACAAAGAGTTCGTACTTAACGAAGAGTTTGGTGACAAGATCAATACTCAAGCATCTCGTTGTATGGACTGTGGCGTACCTTTCTGTCACAGCGGTTGTCCGATTGGTAACATCATCCCAGAATTCAATGATGCGGTTTACCGTGACAGCTGGGAAGAGGCTTGGAACATCCTAAGCTCTACCAACAACTTCCCTGAGTTTACCGGTCGTGTTTGTCCTGCTCCTTGTGAAAGTGCCTGTGTTCTTGGTATCAACCAAGACCCAATCACTATCTGTAATATCGAGAAAACGATTGTCGAAACTGCGTACCGTGAAGGGTACGCAAAACCTAAAACACCACGCTCTCGCACAGGTAAAACTGTCGCAGTTATCGGTTCAGGTCCTGCTGGCTTAGCCGCAGCTGAGCAGCTAAACAGCGCTGGTCACTCGGTAACGGTATTTGAACGTGACGAGAAAGTCGGTGGTCTACTTCGCTTCGGTATCCCAGATTTCAAACTAGGTATGGACGTGATTGATCGTAAGATCAACTTAATGGCTGAAGCTGGCGTTGAGTTTAAAGTTAACCAACACATCGGTGTTGATGTTAATGCTCAACAGTTACGCCAAGAGTTTGATGTGGTATTGCTAACGGGTGGTTCTACGGTTCCACGCGACTTGCCAATCCCTGGTCGTGAGTTGAAAGGCGTTCACTTTGCCATGGAATTCCTTGGTCAAAACAACCGCCGTGCTAACAACCTAGATCTTAAAACAGAAGAGATTCACGCTAAAGATAAGCACGTTGTGGTTATCGGTGGTGGTGATACTGGTTCTGACTGTGTGGGCACATCAAACCGTCATAAGGCAGCGAGCATTACTCAGGTTGAGATCATGCCGATCCCACCAGAGAAGCGCCCTGCAAACATGCCTTGGCCTCAATACCCAATGATCATGAAAACCACCACTTCTCACGAAGAAGGTTGTGAACGTCACTGGAACATCTTAACCAAAGAGTTCATCGGTAACGAGCAAGGTCAAGTGACGGGTCTACGTATTGCTGACATCGTTTGGCAAGATGCGAAACCAGGTGAGCGTCCAGGCTTTGATGAAGTCGCGAACTCTGAACGTGTTATTCCTTGTGACATGGCATTCCTAGCAATGGGCTTCTTACACCCGGAGCCAACCGGCGTGCTTGCTCAACTAGACATTAAACTGGACGAGCGCGGTAACGTCGCTTCTGAAGGTTTTGCAACGAACCAGAAAGGCGTTTTCGCTGCTGGTGATATGCGTACTGGTCAATCTCTAGTTGTACGTTGTATTAATGAAGGTCGTGAATGTGCAATTGCGATTGATGACTTCTTAATGGGTAACTCAAACTTAGAAGCGAAAGCTGATTCACTCATGCTTTCCGCATAATATTTCTCGGGCTAACGTCAATTACGTTAGCCTAGAGGAAAAGCAATACCCTTCCTAACTTTTATATTTGGCTAGCACTCGATGCTAGCCTTTTTTCTATCTGGCCTTTGGCGTTTTCAAAATCATCCTGTTGTATATTTTAAATCTCGTTAACATTCACCTTCTATATCTCATTGATATCCATCGACTATTTTAGATTATTAAGTGGCTAATCGCGTTTATGCATGATAATTAACCATGAACTTGACCTTAAACACAATTAGCTATACGTTGTAAAGCTGATGAAAATAAAATCAATCGGTTTTGTTAACACAACCAATAACGTTTTAACTGGCTAAAGCAAACTATCAGTTTATAAAAAACAACAAGTATATGAATAGTTAGTCATTTACTGTCTGGATGACAGAGAAGCAAAAGGGAGAATTGCAATGGCTCTATATGATCCTAGTCTTGAAAAAGACAACTGTGGATTTGGTTTAATAGCGCAAATGGAAGGCCAACCTAGTCATAAGTTGGTAAGAACTGCTATTTCAGCCCTCGATCGCATGACACACCGTGGTGGTATCGCTGCGGATGGTAAAACCGGGGATGGCTGTGGCTTATTACTACAGAAGCCTGACTCTTATCTCAGAATTATTGCTGAAGAGAATAACTTCAAGCTCGGCAAGCAATACGCTGTCGGCATGATTTTCTTCAGCCAAGATCCAATCAAAGCGCAATCCGCGCAAGACATCGTCAATAAAGAGCTCGCTCAAGAGACCTTAACGGTTGCAGGTTGGCGCGTAGTACCGACCAACACCGACGTATTAGGTCCGATTGCCAAAGATTCAGTTCCCAATATTCAGCAAGTGTTTATCTCGGCCCCCGCGGGTTGGCGTGAACGCGATATTGAACGACGCCTTTATATCGCTCGTCGCAGAATTGAAAAACAGATCACCGAAGACAAAGATTTCTATATTTGTAGCCTTTCGACACAAGTCATGGTTTACAAAGGCTTGTGTATGCCGGCCGATCTTCCGCGATTTTACCTCGATCTTGCTGACTTACGTATGGAATCGGCGATATGTCTGTTCCACCAGCGTTTCTCAACCAATACTCAACCACGTTGGCCACTGGCTCAACCATTCCGCTATTTAGCACACAATGGTGAGATCAATACCATTGAAGGTAACCGTCAGTGGGCTAAGGCTCGTGCCTATAAATTCTCTTCGCCGTTGCTGCCAGACTTACAAACCGCCGCACCCTTTGTGAATGAGACAGGCTCAGATTCATCAAGCCTAGATAACATGCTCGACCTGTTCCTTGCCGGTGGTATGGATGTGTTCCGAGCGATGCGCATGCTTGTGCCGCCCGCTTGGCAAAACCACCCAGATATGGACCCAGATCTACGTGCATTCTACGACTTCAACTCAAAGCACATGGAACCGTGGGATGGTCCTGCTGGTATCGTACTTTCAGATGGTCGTTACGCTGCGTGTAACCTAGATAGAAACGGCCTGCGTCCTGCGCGTTATGTGATTACCAAAGACAATCTAATCACGCTCGCATCAGAAGTCGGTATCTGGAACTACGCACCGGATGAAGTCGCAGAGAAAGGGCGTGTCGGCCCAGGTGAATTGCTCGTCATAGATACGCGCCGCGGTAAATTGTGGCAATCTAACGAGATCGACAATGACCTTAAAGGTCGCCATCCTTATAAAGAGTGGATGGAAAAGAACGTTCACAAACTCACACCGTTTTCCGATCTGCCCGATGAGCAAGTCGGTAAGCGCAGCTTTGACGATGACACGCTCAAGACCTACCAAAAACAGTTTGCGATGAGCAACGAAGAGTCCGACCAAGTGCTGCGTGTGCTTGGTGATATGGGGCAAGAAGCAGTAGGCTCAATGGGCGACGACACGCCAATGGCTGTGCTCTCTTCAAAAGAACGCTTGGTCACTGATTACTTCCGTCAAAAGTTTGCACAAGTCACCAACCCACCGATTGATCCATTGCGTGAAAAACACGTGATGTCTTTGGCGACCAGTATTGGGAAAGAGATGAACGTGTTCTGTGAAACAGACGGTCACGCCTATCGTGTCACGTTTGATTCACCAGTACTGCTTTACTCAGACATGCAGCAGCTTCTGCAGTTGAGTCAAAAACATTATCGTCATGTCATTCTCAGCATGCACTACGACCCGAATAACCAAGATCTAGAACAAGCAATCAAAGCAGCATGTGATAGCGCCGAACAAGAAGTCAGCGAAGGTGCGGTTTTAGTTGTGCTGTCGGACAAAGGTTTAGAGAAAGGAAAACTACCGATCCCTGCAGCCATGTTGGTTGGTGCGGTGCAAACAAGGCTTGCTGATACCAACCTGCGTTGTGATGCCAACATCGTTGTTGAGACAGCAACTGCGCGCGACCCACACCAATTTGCTGTGCTGCTTGGCTTCGGTGCAACCGCGGTTTACCCATACCTCGCTTATGAAGCGTTAGGTAAAATGTTGGATGATGGCTCTTTAGATAAAGATTATCGTGCCGCAATGCAAAATTACCAAAACGGCATCAACAAAGGTCTGTACAAGATCATGTCGAAGATGGGAATTTCAACCATTGCCTCTTATCGCTGTTCACAGCTTTTCGAAGCCGTTGGCCTTCATTCCGATGTTGTTGAGCTCTGTTTCCGCGGAGTTACCACTCGAATCCAAGGCGCAAGCTTTAGCGATTTCCAACAAGATATCTATAACTTATCGCGTAAAGCCTGGACTAAGCGTAAGCCAATCGAGCACGGTGGTTTACTCAAATACGTACACGGCGGCGAATATCACGCCTATAACCCTGATGTGGTTGGCACTCTGCAAACTGCAGTAAAAACAGGTGAGACATCGGATTATCTCTCTTTTGCTAAGCAAGTAAATGCTCGTCCAGCTGCGATGTTACGCGACTTAATGAGCCTCAAAAAAGCCGATCAGCCTCTACCACTAGAGCAAGTCGAGCCTAACAGCGATCTGTTTAAACGCTTCGACTCTGCGGCAATGTCGATCGGTGCTTTGAGCCCAGAAGCGCATGAAGCATTAGCAATGGCGATGAACCGCTTGGGTGGTTACTCAAACTCTGGTGAAGGTGGTGAAGACCCTCGACGCTTTGGTACTGACCGTAACTCTCGTATCAAGCAGATAGCTTCCGGTCGTTTTGGTGTGACGCCACATTACTTAACCAATGCGGATGTTTTGCAGATCAAGGTCGCGCAAGGTGCGAAGCCTGGAGAAGGTGGTCAACTGCCCGGCCATAAAGTTACCGCAGAAATCGCTAAGCTGAGATATTCAGTTCAAGGGGTGACACTGATCTCCCCTCCTCCACATCACGATATTTATTCTATCGAGGATCTAGCGCAGCTGATTTTCGACCTTAAACAAGTGAACCCTAAAGCCTTGGTTTCAGTAAAGTTAGTATCGGAACCGGGTGTAGGCACGATTGCAACTGGTGTAGCGAAAGCCTATGCCGATCTGATCACCATTTCTGGCTACGATGGCGGTACCGCGGCAAGCCCTCTAACCTCGGTAAAATACGCAGGTTGCCCTTGGGAGCTTGGCTTAGCAGAAACTCAACAAGCACTGGTTGCTAACGGGCTTCGTCATAAGATCCGCCTGCAAGTCGATGGTGGTTTAAAAACTGGCCTTGATGTGATTAAAGGTGCGATTCTCGGTGCAGAAAGCTTTGGTTTTGGTACCGCGCCAATGGTCGCAATGGGTTGTAAGTTCTTACGAATTTGTCACCTAAACAACTGTGCGACGGGTGTTGCGACTCAAGATGAAACACTACGCCGCGAATACTTCAAAGGCCTGCCAGACATGGTGGTGAACTACTTTACAGGCCTAGCCGATGAAGTTCGCCAATACCTTGCAGAACTCGGCGTAGAAAAACTAACGGACCTGATTGGTCGTACTGACTTACTTGAAGCCGTTCAAGGCCTCACCGCGAAACAGAACAAGCTCGATCTATCTTCAATACTCGAAGCTCCGGTATCTCCAGAAGGTCACCCACTGTTTTGGACCGAGCCAAACGCACCATTTGATAAAGCTCAGCTCAACCAGCAGATTCTGGATGATGCACTCGATGCAATTGAGAAACGTCAATCCACCAGCCTTTACTACAACGTGATCAACACAGACCGCTCGATTGGTGCTCGTATCTCTGGTGAAATTGCTAAGCGATACGGCAACCAAGGGATGGCAGGTTCACCAATCAAGTTATATCTCGACGGTACAGCAGGCCAATCTTTTGCGGTTTGGAACGCAGGCGGCGTTGAGCTTTACCTAACAGGCGATGCCAATGACTATGTTGGCAAAGGCATGGCTGGCGGCAAAGTGGTTATCAAGCCTCACCAAGGCACCGCATTTACTTGTAACGAAGCGACCATCATAGGCAACACCTGTCTGTATGGCGCAACTGGAGGCAAGCTGTTTGCAGCTGGTACGGCTGGCGAACGATTTGGCGTACGTAACTCAGGTACGGTTGCTGTGATTGAAGGCGCTGGTGACAACGCCTGTGAATACATGACCGGCGGTATTGTTGCCATTCTTGGCGCAACTGGCGTCAACTTCGGCGCCGGTATGACAGGTGGTTTTGCTTATGTCATGGATAAGAACGAAGACTTCCAAGGTCGAGTAAATAACGAGTCGGTCGAGGCACTTTCTCTGTCTGACTTATTTATCCACCAAGAACATCTGCGTGGCTTAATTGCAGAGCACTTAGAAGAGACTGGCTCAGTACACGCTGAAGCTATTCTGGCGAACTTTGATGAATGGATTCCGAAGTTCTACCTAGTGAAGCCGAAGACGGCGGACCTTAATACCTTGCTCGGTCATCAAAGCCGCAGCTCTGCTGAACTTCGTGTTCAAGCGCAATAATTGGAAGGAGCCAATAATGAGCCAGAATGTATACCAATTTATTGATGTGAATCGCGTAGATCCAGCGAAGAAACCAATCAAAATTCGTAAGATTGAGTTTGTAGAGATCTACGAACCTTTCACTAAACAACAAGCTAAGGCGCAAGCTGACCGCTGTTTAGACTGTGGTAATCCTTACTGTGAATGGAAGTGCCCAGTCCACAACTACATCCCTCAATGGCTCAAGCTTGCCAATGAAGGGCGCATTATCGAAGCGGCTGAACTGTCCCACCAAACCAACAGCTTGCCTGAGGTTTGCGGACGAGTTTGTCCTCAAGACCGTTTGTGTGAAGGCTCTTGTACCCTCAACGACGATTTCGGCGCAGTAACCATCGGCAACATTGAAAAATACATCAATGACAAAGCGTTTGAGATGGGTTGGAAGCCAGACATGTCGCATGTCGAATGGACTGATAAAAAGGTCGCAATCATCGGTGCAGGCCCCGCAGGTCTTGCTGCTGCTGATATCTTAGTTCGAAACGGTGTGAAGGCCGTAGTATTTGACCGCTATCCGGAGATCGGTGGCCTGCTCACGTTTGGTATCCCATCGTTCAAACTAGAGAAAGGCATCATGGAAAACCGTCGCCGTATCTTTAGTGGTATGGGTGTCGAATTTAAGATGAATACCGAAGTCGGTAAAGACGTTCAACTACAACAACTGGTCGATGACTACGATGCTGTCTTCTTAGGTGTCGGTACCTATAAAAACATGCGTGCTGGGTTAGATAACGAAGACGCACCGGGCGTTTATGATGCACTGCCATTCCTTGTTTCCAATACCTACAAGGTCATGGAACTGGATAACCCAACACCATTCATCGACATGAAATGCAAAAAAGTGGTTGTGCTCGGTGGTGGTGATACCGCGATGGACTGTGTCCGAACTTCGATTCGTCAGCATGCAGCTAATGTTGTTTGTGCTTATCGCCGAGATGAAGCGAATATGCCGGGCTCTCGCCGTGAGGTGAAGAATGCGCGTGAAGAGGGTGTGAAGTTCAAGTTCAACCTCCAACCTATTGGCTTAGAGCTTAACAGCGCTGGTCATGTGGTTGGCGTTAAATTCGTGAAAACCGCTTTGGGTGAACCTGATGAAGCAGGCCGTCGTCGCCCAGAGCCTGTCGAAGGCAGTGAACATGTTCTTGAAGCCGATGCTGTGATCATGGCATTTGGTTTCCAACCTCATGCGATGGAATGGCTAGAACCCTTCGGTGTGGAACTCGATCAGTGGGGTCGTATCAAGGCTCCCGGTAAACAAGAGTTTCAATACCAAACCACCAACAGCAAGATCTTTGCAGGTGGCGATGCGGTTCGAGGATCTGACTTGGTAGTAACCGCTATCGATGAGGGCCGTAAAGCCGCAGAAGGGATCTTGGATTACCTAGAAGTGTGACTAATCTAAGGTTTCCTTTATTACTCAGGCCGTTACTATAAAAAAGGGATCCAATGATGGATCCTTTTTTGAATTAGATACGTTTATCACAAGCATATCGAAAAATACGTAAAACAATCGTAAACAAGCCAATACCTATAACTACAATTAAAACAACGCCATAGGAAACATTATGAAAAAAGCAGCTCTCCTCTCGTTATCACTTTTAACGTTAACCGCTTGCAGCCAAGGAATCACGGACATGAAAGACAGAACTTCATCACCTTGTGGAGACAAACCAAACTGCGTATCAACTCAAGATGACCGTGAGCAGCATGCATTGGCCGCGTTTGAGTTATCAGATTCAGCAAACTTAGATGCGATTGAGCAGGTTGCGCTAACCTTACCGGGATCGAAAACCGCGAGTAAAACAGAAGATTACCTGCGTGTTGAATGTACTTCTCGCATCATGCGCTTTGTTGATGACTTAGAACTTAAGATCACTGCTGGCAAACTGATCGTGCGTTCAGAGTCTCGTACTGGTCACTCTGATTTTGGCGTAAACCGAAAGCGTGCTGAACAACTTCGCGCTAGCTTAAAAAGCGAAGGCCTGATCAAATAGATAAAAGAATACGCAGATAAATCGCTGCTATTCGGATGAGAAGTGCCTCTGGGCAGTCGCTCGACACTTCTTATCCATGCTACAATTTCGCTCTACTGTTTAAATATTATTTATTAAGAGACTACACATGAAAATCGGCATCATTGGCGCAATGGAGCAAGAAGTTGCGATCCTAAAGGCAGCAATTTCAGACATTACTGAAGTTAATAAAGGCGGTTGTACCTTTTTCTCTGGTCAGATAAATGGTGTTGACGTTGTTTTGCTTCAATCAGGCATTGGTAAAGTAGCCGCTGCAGTGGGTACTTCAATCCTACTAAGCGAATACCAGCCAGACGTAGTACTAAACACGGGCTCTGCTGGCGGTTTTGATTCAACACTGAACCTTGGCGATGTGGTTATCTCAACTGAAGTTCGTCACCACGATGCAGATGTTACAGCTTTCGGTTACGAAATCGGTCAAATGGCAGGTCAACCTGCAGCGTTCAAAGCGGACGACAAACTGATGGCTGTTGCTGAACAAGCACTAGCACAAATGGAAGACAAGCATGCCGTTCGCGGTCTTATCTGTACTGGCGACGCATTTGTTTGCACAGCAGAACGCCAAGAGTTCATCCGCAAGCACTTCCCATCTGTTGTTGCTGTAGAGATGGAAGCATCGGCTATCGCTCAAGCTTGTCACCAATTCCAAGTACCATTCGTGGTTGTTCGTGCAATCTCTGATGTTGCAGACAAAGAATCACCAATGAGCTTCGAAGAGTTCCTGCCACTAGCAGCGCAAAGCTCTTCTGAAATGGTTATCAAGATGGTTGCCCTACTAAAGTAAGCGACTAGACATGCAAACACTGTTTGATCAGGTATTTGCAAATGGCGTGCTCCTTGTGATGTGGGGAGCACTGCTTTTTCATTTAATTTTACCTATCCCCCATGCCGCACACCCCACGACCTTATGGCATAAGTTTGCTGAGCTTTTAGCAAGCAAGGTTAATAACAACCACAACTATTCCCAAAGTTTAATCTCAGGCACATTAGCCTGGGGGGTAATGGTACTGCCAACTCTGGTTATTCTATTGGCACTGCAACCATTGGTTTGGCAATCTCAACTGTTTGAATTGGCACTGTTATTACTCGCGATTGATTGGCGCAATAATGAAAAGCTGGCTAACCAACTGATCAAAGTACTTGGCCGAGAAGATAAAGCGGCCGCTCGTCAGTTACTGGCTCCGATTGTCAATCGTCAAACCGAATCACTTTCGTCACTTGGCCTCGGCAAAGCCGCCACAGAAACCATAATCATGGGTTACGCTCGTAACGTAGTTTGTGTGTTGTTCTGGTACGCCATTGGTGGTGGAATCGCTGCGTTAATGTATCGCCTTGTGGTCGAGTTAGCTCGAGCTTGGTCGCCAAGTCGCAAGCAATATTCGCCATTCGGCTCAACGGCGATCAAGATAGTTGCTATTCTCGAGTTTATACCGATGCGTTTGTTTGCTTTGATGATCGTATGTGGTGATAAAGCAACGCACACATTTAAAATGATGATAGTCCAAAGTCGCTCTTGGCCCCTACCCGGCCCAGCCTGGTTAATCACGGCCGTTGGTAACAAGCTGGAGTTATCATTAGGTGGCCCTGCGATTTACGACAACACCAAAGCCATTCGCGCAAAATTAGGCGGAAGAATCGCACCATCAGCCCTGCATCTATCTCAGGTTCAGAAACTACTCTTTGGTCGCATCGCTATCTGGATCTTTTTACAAAGCCTAGCCTTACTATTTATTCACCAAGGGATTTAGAGTGAAACCTTCAGTACTTGTTACAAGCCTTACTATTTTGTCTTCCAGCTTATGGCTGCCTTTATCATTTGCAGAAGAAGCACCACTGATTCCAGAAAAAGTACAGCCGGCTCAACGCGTGGTCAGCCTTGCTCCTCATGCCACTGAACTCGCGTACAGCGCTGGTTTAGGTAACAACCTTGTAGCCGTAAGTGAACGAAGTGATTACCCACCACAAGCCGACAAGCTCGAAAAAGTAGCAAACTATCAAGGCATCAAGGTTGAAAAGATCATCGCACTGCAACCTGATTTAATTCTTGCGTGGCCAGCAGGAAACCCGCCCAGAGAACTCGCGAAACTAGAGCAATTTGGTTTTAATATTTACTACTCCAAGACCAAAAGCCTAGACAGTATCGCAACCAATATTGAACAACTGAGCCAATACGCTAGCGATCCAAGTATTGGCGAAAATAACGCTCAGCAATACCGAAAGCAGCTCAACGCGTTGAGACTAAAATACAAAGATGCCGAGCCAGTAAACTACTTCTACCAACTCAGTGAGAAGCCGATCATCACTGTTGCTCAAGGGCACTGGCCAAGTGAGGTGTTTGAGTTTTGTGGTGGCCACAATATTTTTGAAGACAGCGCCTCTCCCTATCCGCAAGTTGGTATTGAACAAGTTGTATTAAGAAAACCGCAAGTAATCTTCACTTCTCAGCACGCGATTGAGAATGGAACCATGTGGCAAACATGGGAAGATGAGATCCCAGCTGTCGCTCAAAATCAGATTTGGTCCCTCAATTCTGACTGGATTAATCGCCCGACAACGAGAACTTTGAAAGCGATCCAACAAGTGTGCGATTTCTTTGATAGAGCTAGGCAAAATCACTAACTATTTGCTGCGTTTTTTCGTACAATTCGCCACCGACCTGTCCCTACAATTTTAACTATAAGAGCACCAGTATCATGGACTCCATGCTGCTTTATATTATCGATTTATTTGGCACTGCCATCTTTGCCGTCTCAGGCGTATTTGTCGCTGGCCGTCTTAAGATGGATCCCTTTGGCGTCGCCGTTCTAGGCAGTGTAACCGCGATTGGCGGCGGCACAATTCGTGACATGGCATTGGGTGCAACTCCCGTGTTTTGGATCACCGATACCACCTACCTTTGGGTCATCATTACCACCTGCTTGCTGACCATGATTATTGTAAGACGCCCGAAACGTCTGGCTTGGTGGATATTGCCGGTATGTGATGCGATTGGCCTAGCGGTGTTTGTTGGCATTGGTGTAGAAAAAGCACTTATCTATCAAGATTCAGCACTAGTGGCGATCATCATGGGTGTCATCACCGGTTGCGGTGGCGGTATTATCCGCGACGTGCTTGCCCGTGAAGTGCCTATGATTCTAAGAAGTGAAGTCTACGCGACCGCTTGTATCATTGGTGGTACTTTCCATACCATGGCGATCAGCATGGGGCACGATTCAGAAACTGCATTTCTGGCCGGCGTGTTCTCAACACTATTGATAAGGCTTGGCGCTATTCGTTGGCATTTATCATTGCCGACCTTCGCCATCAAATAAGCTAACGTTACAAAGTGAAAGGCTCCGTAAAGGCTGTCTCTTGATCACAA
>NZ_JBFRPK010000029.1:0-86136 GCF_041471965.1 Vibrio sp. 10N.261.51.A3 | reverse complement strand
GCCTCCTCCTACTCGATTGGGGTTATCCGAGCTGACTCATGTAGCTCGTTCAAATCAGCTAAGCGTTGCTTGCGGATCTTGCTACGCGCTTCTTCACCCACGTCTCATTGACGAATAAAGAGAATAAGATAACGGCGCCACCAATAGACAAGCGAACCAAATCGACATCTCTGTTCCAAATCAGGATATTCACCACCAGACCAGCAGGAACCAAGGCATTGTTCATCACTGCCAGCGCGCCAGCATTCACCATGCACGCGCCTTTATTCCATATAAAGTAACCCAGCCCCGACGCAATCAAGCCAAGGTAGATCAGGATTCCCCATTGAAGTGTGGTGGTGGGCAGTTTCTCTGGGTTGCCTAGTAGCATGAAAGCCACTGACGCGACACATAGCGCCCCTAAGTAGAAGTAACCAAATACGGTTCGCTGAGGCAACTCGGTCGATTCCTTCTCCATCACCACCTTGTAGCCCACCTGACCAATAGCAAAGCACAGGTTCGCGCCTTGCACGACGAGGAAGCCGACTAAAAAGTTTTCGTTAATACCTGCGAACTTAATGAATACCGCGCCCAATACCGCAATTGCCGCTGTCACTAGGTACCACGGAGAGAATTGCCCTTTGAGAAAGTCATAAATAAGCGTGACGTAAATTGGCGTGAAAACGGTAAACAAAAGGACTTCAGGAACGGATAGCAGTAAGAAAGATTGATAGTAGAAGCAGTACATCAGGCCAAGCTGGATACCACCAATTGCCATCAATTTAGCGATCAGCTTACGCGATACGCCGCGAAACTTTAGGAAAGGAAGAAATACGACGCCGGCAAGGGCAACACGCATTAAAACAGAGAACCAAGAATCAACCTGACCCGCAAGGTAAACGCCGATCAGGCTAAAGGAGAAGGCCCATAGGAGGGTAACACCAGCTAAATAGCTCATAGTAAAACTTCGTTAATAAGATATGAGCTGTATGTTACCTAACCTTAAATCATTAGTCTTCTGAATCTCTTAGAGGCACGACCAGCATATCAACCGGAGAGGCGTTGATCAGTTGGCGTGTTGAAGAGAGCAGCTTGCTCCAAAAGTCTTGATGGTGACCGCAAACCACGAGATCAACATTGAACTCGTTGATGGTGTCACACAGCTCATGACTCAAATCACCACTGCCTACTAGGGTATGGGTGATCGGGTATTGGGCGTGCTCCGCAAAATTTTGCAGCTGAATACGAGACGCTTCCATCGCGTTGTGCTGGGTTTCGGCCATGTTGATATCAATCAGGCCGGTATACAGCTCTGCGTAGTTAATATCGATATGGATAAAAGAGACTTTGGCTTCCAATGGCTTAGCCAATGCTACCGCTTTATCCACAATTAATTTGCTGTCTTCTGATAAATCGACCGCGACCAAAATATGTTTGTAACTCATATCGCTACCTCCTTTATTCATTGTCTGATTTAAGATTAGCACTATGCGATGGCTTTTTTTGCTGAAGTGATCTCATATCCACTGTCTTGCGTAATGACAGCTCGAAATATTGGTTAACTAATGGCCTGCGAGATATTCATTAAATAGTGATATAGTAGAGAAAATTGAGGATGTAATTAGGAGTCTTAAATGCTGTCAAAAACTATGGTTGAGCAACTGAATGATCAAATTAACCTAGAATTTTTCTCATCCAATCTATACTTACAAATGAGTGCTTGGTGTGAAGACAAAGGATTTGAAGGTGCAGCCGAGTTTCTGCGTGTTCATGCAGTAGAAGAAATGGAGCATATGCAGCGTCTTTTCACTTACGTAAGCGAAACAGGTGCAATGCCAATTCTAGGTGCAATTGAAGCACCAAAACACGAATTCGAAAGCCTTGGCGCAGTGTTCCGTGAAACTTATGAACATGAGCAGATGATTACTGAAAAGATCAACAAACTGGCTCACGTTGCTTTCAGCACACAAGACTACTCAACCTTTAACTTCCTGCAATGGTACGTTGCAGAGCAACACGAAGAAGAGAAGTTGTTTAAAGGTGTATTGGATAAGCTAGAACTTGTTGGTGAAGACGGTAAAGCACTGTTCTTTATTGATAAAGACCTAGCGCAATTGGCAAAAGATGGTTCATCTTCAATTATGGAAGCTCCTGCCGTTTAGGTAGTACGAGAAAGACACTGATTATCTTTTTCTTTTGAGTTTTCTTATGAAGATGTAGGGAGGAAAGGATGATCAGCGGCGACACTATTCTATTTGCACTAATGGTTGTGACTTGCGTGAACTGGGCGCGTTATTTTACTGCGCTAAGAACGCTCATTTATATTATGCGAGAAGCGCATCCTCTACTTTATCAACAAGTAGACGGAGGCGGTTTTTTTACAACCCATGGCAATATGACCAAACAGGTTCGCCTGTTCAGTTACATCAAAAGCAAAGAGTATCACCATCATCATGACGAAGTTTTTACTTCGAAGTGCGATCGTGTAAGACAGTTATTCATACTCTCGTCCGCTCTGTTAGGTGTAACCTTGCTCTCTTCTTTCATCGTCTAAGTTTTTTAGTACGTGTGAAGTAGAGCTTAGGTTTTGGTGTGAAGCTTTGGTTGTTGGTTCGCTAAGCCAAGTAGTGGTTTTGCTGCTGTCTGCAAATTGTACAATTGAACATCAATTGCAAAGTTTAAAATTGCCGCTAAAATAGCGAGCAATTAGTAAGGATGTGCTGTTTATGCACATCCTTTTTTATTGATGGCATTTCGAGAACAGGGTGTACTCGGGCTGCAAAAGTGAAGAAAAGCAGAACCACATGAGTGAAAAATTTGATGTAATCGTAATTGGTGCGGGCGCCGCAGGCTTAATGTGTGCTGCGGAAGCTGGTAAACGTGGCCGACGAGTGCTGGTGGTTGATCATGCAAAGAAACCAGGCAGAAAAATTTTAATCTCAGGTGGCGGTCGTTGTAACTTCACTAACTATGATGTTTCAGCCAACAACTTCCTGTGTAACAACCCTCACTTCGTGAAGTCAGCTTTATCTCAATACACCAACTGGGATTTTATCTCGATGGTGAGCAAGTACGGTATTGAGTTCGAAGAGCGTGATCACGGCCAGTTGTTCTGTGTGAATGACCACACAGCAAAAGATATCGTGAGCATGCTGCTTGACGAGTGTAAGCAGGCGAAAGTCGAACAACGCTACCGTTGTGATGTTCACTCCATCGAAAAAACAGACGCTGGCTTCAAGATGCACCTCAATACCGACGAAGTTGAGTGTGACTCACTGGTTGTGGCGACAGGTGGTTTGTCGATGCCTAAGCTGGGCGCAACGCCATTTGGCTACAAGATTGCCGAGCAATTTGGTTTGTCTGTGATGCCAACTACCGCAGGCTTAGTACCATTTACTCTGCATAAAGAAGATAAAGAAGATTTCGCTGAGCTTTCAGGAATCGCGATTCCTGCCGAGATCACCGCGCAAGACGGCACCTTATTCAAAGAAGCGTTGCTGTTTACCCACCGCGGCTTATCTGGTCCTTCGGTATTGCAAATTTCTTCGTTCTGGAAAGCGGGTCAATCGGTTTCGATTAATCTAGTACCAGAAGCTGATGTGACTGAGTTGTTGGCGAACTCTCGTGAGAAGCATCCAAATCAGAGCTTAAAGAACACATTGGCAAAAGTATTACCTAAGCGTTTTGTTGAGGTATTGATTGACCGTAAAGAGCTGGAAGACAAACCGCTTAAGCAGTTCAACGAAAAGCAGCTTAATGGCATTGTTGAGCATCTAGAAAACTGGAAAATCGCACCAAATGGCACAGAAGGTTACCGTACGGCGGAAGTTACTCTTGGTGGCGTTGATACCGATCACCTCTCTTCAAAAACCATGGAATGTAAGAACATCAAAGGCTTATTCTTCGTTGGTGAGGTGATGGACGTAACGGGCTGGCTTGGTGGTTACAACTTCCAATGGTGTTGGAGTTCAGGCTTTACTGCTGGTCAGTGGGTTTAAGCTTTTAGCTTACTCACTAGATTTTAAATTATATAAAAATGGCGAGTTATACGACTCGCCATTTTTGTATCTAACATTGTGCTCTAGCTCTAGATTCGACTTTATCGATAGCTTTTCGTGCTCAATTGAATCTTTTAGCTCTTATTTACGCCGGTTTGTTTTTTGAAAACTTGATCTGCTGGATAACAAGGCCGGTAATGATCAGTACCAAGCCAAACAGGGTCGCTGGGTGAATCTCTTCGCCGATAATCGTGGAAAGTAGCATCAACGAGATAAACGGTGAGGCAAAAATCAGATTGCTGATACGCGCTGTGTTGTTGGTCAGTTTTAATGCCGAGAGCCACAAGACAAAGGTAATGCCCATCTCGAACAGGCCTACGTAAGTCACAGCCATCCAACCTTTTGCTGTGATTTGACTAAAGCTCTCGCCTTCGTAAAGGGTTAAACCGATCGCGAAAGGTAATGCCACTAAGAAACCAAGCAATACGCCAATCACAGGGTCCGCCTTGTTTTTGGTGTTGAGAATCCAATATCCCGCCCAAAGCAGAGTAGAAAGCAGCGCCAGTGCCACACCGAGTGGACTATCGAACTGCATGCCTAACACATCTCCTTTGGTGGCAATAACTACCACACCCGCATAGCTGAAGGTACACGCAATCCAATCTTGCTTACGAATCTTTTGCCCCAGAAAAACCGCCGCCATTAAGGTTAGCGTGATAGCCCAGCTGTAGTTGATGGCTTGAGCTTGAGAAGCGGGCAGCAGGTCGTAGGCTTTGAATAGAATCAGGTAATAAGCCAATGGGTTAACCAAGCCGAGCAGCAGGTAATACCAAGGGTTTGAAAGGAACGTTGTACTCAGCTGAGAAAGTTTGCCTTGAAAGGCGCAGACTGCGATCAACGCAATCGACGACACAATGCTAGCGATGGTCAGCATTTGAATAGGTGAAAACTCAGCAAGGGTCAGCTTAAAAGCAGTAGCGACCGTTGACCACAGCAGTACTGCGGAAAGGCCAAAGCCCAAGGCACGACGTTCGTTCATGGCAACTCATTCTAATTTGATGGGACAGAATACGGAGCGCCTAGTCTATCTGTCGAATTTTAATACGGCAAACTGGACATTTATCCAGTATCAAAATACCATTTAATGAGTTACTTCAAATTAGGCTAAATCATTATCATGCAATGGATTATCGAACATCAGGCAACGCTTATTGCTGCAATTTCTGGCGCGCTCGTCAGCGGCGGTGTGGTGGGTTGGTGGATTAAACAGAAGCTCTCTTTTCAGCAGCGATTGCTCGAGCAGCAGCTAGAGTCCGATCGTTTGTTGCATGAATCTCAGCAATCTCAGCTCAAAGTATCACTCGCAGAGGCGCAACAAGAACTCAATGAGTTAGATGATGACCGAGACAAAGCGGCATTCGAGCTCAAGCAAGCGCACGGTAAGGTGATGGCTGCGATGGAAAAGCTGCGCTACTTTGAGGCTGTGAAGCAAGAGCGCCAGCAGTACGCCGATGAGATCAATGTGCTTAAGGATCATAAGTCTGAATTAGAAGCTGAGCTGCGCGAACAAGAAGCAAGACACGACCAAGAAAACCTCGCCAATAGCGAAAAGCTACAGTTGCTAGAGCAAGCCGAATCTCGACTTAAGCAGCAGTTCGAACTGTTAGCGAATCAACTGTTTGAGAGCAAAACCGCTAAGGTCGATCAGCAAAATAAACAGAGCCTAGAAGGTTTGTTGTCTCCATTGAGAGAGCAGTTGGAAGGCTTCAAGAAACAAGTGAACGACAGCTTTAGCCAAGAAGCCAAAGAGCGTCATACCTTAGTTCATGAGCTTAAAAACCTGCAACGTCTTAATGAGAGCATGACACGTGAAGCGGTTAATCTGACCCAAGCACTAAAGGGCGATAATAAACAGCAGGGTAACTGGGGCGAAGTAGTACTGGCACGGGTGCTGGCAGAATCAGGGCTGCGCGAAGGTCATGAATACCAAACTCAAGTGAACCTGCAAAACGATGCGGGCAAGCGTTACCAGCCAGATGTGATTGTGCATCTGCCACAAGACAAGCAAGTGGTGGTCGATTCAAAAATGGCGCTGGTGGCATTTGAACGCTATTTCAATGCCGAAACCGATCAGCAACGCGATGCTGCATTGCGCGATCACTTGGTGTCACTGCGAGCGCACATCAAAGGCTTGAGCCAGAAAGATTATCATCAGCTCAAAGGCATACAGAGTCTGGATTACGTGTTGATGTTTATTCCGGTTGAACCAGCATTCCAAGTGGCGATTCAGGCGGATCCTAGCTTGGTGAAAGACGCGATGGAGCAAAATATCATCTTGGTCAGCCCAACCACTTTGCTGGTGGCACTGCGTACCATTGATAACCTGTGGCGTAACGACAGACAGAACCAGAACGCACAGGTTATCGCAGAACGTGCGAGCAAGCTTTACGACAAGCTGCGCCTGTTTGTTGATGATATGGAAGGCCTTGGCAGCTCACTTGATAGAGCAAACCAAAGTTATCAAGGGGCGATGAATAAGCTAGTCACAGGGCGAGGCAACGTGATTCGTCAGGCCGAAAGCTTCAAGCAACTCGGTGTTGAGGTGAAGAAACCGATTTCGGTAGGCTTGGCTGAAATGGCTCAAAATGAGGCTTTTTCAGAAAATGTCTCTTTAGTAGAAAGACAACCTACTGAGGATAAAGTAAACTAATCGGCCGCAGCGCCTCTAAACACGGAGCGTGCTGTCGATGAGAACTTACCATGGTAGATAACAGCATTATGGACACAAGCGTGCAGACAAATTCAGCAGTAGAGTCAGAAACCACACACTTTGGTTTCGAAACAGTCGCGAAAGACGAAAAAGTCGCGAAAGTAGCAGAGGTATTTCACTCTGTAGCCGCTAAATACGACATCATGAATGACTTAATGTCGGGTGGTGTTCACCGCTTGTGGAAGCGATTCACGATTGATTGCAGTGGCGTTCGCCCTGGTCAGCGTATCCTAGATCTTGGTGGTGGTACTGGCGACCTTACTGCGAAATTCTCGCGTATCGTTGGTGAAAAAGGCCACGTGGTTCTTGCTGATATCAACAACTCAATGCTGAATGTTGGCCGTGATAAGCTGCGTGATAGCGGCATTGTTGGCAACGTACACTACGTACAAGCGAACGCTGAAGAGTTGCCATTCCCAGATAACTACTTCGATTGCATTACGATCAGCTTCTGTCTGCGTAACGTAACCGATAAAGACCAAGCGCTGCGTTCTATGTACCGCGTACTTAAGCCGGGTGGCCGTCTGTTGGTTCTTGAGTTTTCTAAGCCAGTGCTTGAGCCACTATCAAAGGTTTACGACGCATACTCTTTCCACCTGTTGCCAAAAATGGGTGAGTTGATTGCTAACGATGCAGACAGCTACCGTTACCTTGCAGAATCTATTCGTATGCACCCAAATCAAGAGACTTTGGAAGGCATGATGCAAGAAGCGGGCTTTGAAAATACAAAATACTTCAACCTAACGGGCGGCATTGTTGCGCTGCACCGCGGTTACAAGTTCTAGTCGAGCTTGGTAGCAGGCTCGCTGAGCGTGCTAAACAATAAGAATAAAGATAGAACGGATAGGTTAAGGCTTATCCGTTTTCAAAGGTAAGGACAGTCATGCCATTTGATCCATTGGTAACCGCGGTTATTGAAACCTCTTTAAATACTTTCGTGAACGATGATCCAGCACTGGTTCGTCGTTTGTCTCGTTTAAAGGGGCAGATCATTCAAGTCAATTTGAAAGAGTTGAATAAAACACTCACTTTCGTTTTCAGCCAACAGATTGATGTGTTGTCAGAATACGAAGGGCAGCCTGACTGCTACCTATCTTTGAACCTATCGGTGTTACCTGAACTGCGTGAGCAATCGAACATCACCAAGCTGATCAAGCAAGATAAGCTGATCTTAGAAGGTGATATTCAACTGGCTCAGAAATTCGCTCAACTGATGACAGACTGCAAGCCTGATTTGGAAGAGTGGTTATCGCGCGTAACGGGTGATGTGGTTGCGCATACCTTGGTGCAAGGCGTTAAAAACGTCGGTGGCTTTGTAGCAAAACAGGCAACTAAGCATCAAAATCATGTTGCTCAAGTTCTGACTGAAGAGTGGAAGATCGCACCTGCACCGTTAGAAGTCGCGCATTTTTGCGACCAAGTTGATGACGTAAAAAGCTCTGCTGCTCGTCTTGAAGCTAAGTTGAACGCTCTGTTGGAGAAAGCATGACCCCAGCAGAACTGAAACGTCTTTATCATATTATCAAGGTACAGTTGGAATACGGCCTTGATGAGTTGATGCCGGAACACCAACTGACTAAAGCCCCTTTGTTGGCGCGAAAGTCACTGTTTTGGCTCAAGAACAAGCATCAAGATAAAGAGTTGGGTCATCGCTTGCGCCTTGCGCTGCAAGAACTTGGTCCAGTGTGGATCAAGTTTGGACAGATGATGTCGACACGTCGTGATCTGTTCCCTCCTCATATCGCCGATCAGTTGGCGTTGTTGCAAGACCAAGTTGCGCCGTTTGATGGTCAATTGGCGAAGCAAGATATGGAAAAGGCGTTGGGTGGCAGTTTAGACAACTGGTTTACCGACTTTGATATCGAGCCACTGGCTTCTGCTTCTATTGCTCAGGTGCATACCGCAAAGCTTAAAGAGAGCGGTCGCGAGATTGTTCTGAAGGTCATTCGACCTGATATTCGCCCGGTGATTGACGCAGATCTAAAACTGATGCACCGAATGGCGCGTATAGTCGCTAAGTCGCTTCCTGAAGCACGTCGTTTGAAACCGGTTGAAGTGGTTCACGAGTACGAGAAAACGTTACTTGATGAACTCGACCTGCGCCGTGAGGCGGCCAATGCCATTCAACTGCGACGTAATTTTGAAGGCAGTGAAGAGCTGTATGTTCCAGAGGTTATCCCTGATCTAAGCAGCGAAACCCTGATGGTGTCAGAGCGAATCTATGGTATTCAAGTCTCCGATATTGAGACGCTAGAAGCCAACGGCACCAACATGAAATTGCTCGCGGAACGCGGTGTGACGGTATTCTTCACCCAAGTATTCCGAGATAGCTTTTTCCATGCAGACATGCACCCGGGCAACGTATTTGTTAACCCAGAGAATCCAGATAACCCTCAGTGGATTGGTTTGGATTGTGGCATTGTTGGTACGCTCAATAGCGAAGATAAGCGCTATTTAGCAGAGAACTTGTTGGCTTTCTTCAATCGAGATTACCGTAAAGTTGCTGAGCTACACGTTGATTCGGGGTGGGTGCCACACGACACTAACGTCAATGATTTTGAGTTCGCGATCCGTATGGTGTGTGAGCCAATCTTTGCAAAACCACTTGGCGAGATCTCATTTGGCCATGTGTTGCTAAACTTATTTAATACAGCAAGACGTTTCAACATGGAGGTTCAACCTCAGTTGGTGCTTCTGCAAAAGACCTTGCTGTATGTCGAAGGCCTAGGCCGTCAGCTGTATCCGCAACTTGATTTGTGGGCAACGGCGAAGCCTTTCCTTGAAACCTGGATGATGAATCAGGTGGGGCCGCAAGCTGTGATCAACGCAGTAAAAGAGCGTGCGCCATTCTGGGCAGAAAAACTGCCAGAGCTGCCAGAGCTACTTTATGACAGCTTGCGCCAAGGTAAAGCGATGAACCACAGAATGGATCAGCTTTATCAAGGTTACCGAGATAGTAAGCGTCAGCAAGCAACTGGAAAGTTTTTGTTTGGCGTTGGAGCCACTTTAGTCGTATGCTCCGCAATATTAGTTTCAAGCCCTTATGAGCAGCTATCTATGGGCTGTGGCATCGCAGGTGTCACATTTTGGTTGCTTAGTTGGCGAGCTTACCGTCGTTAGACAGTAGACTCTCTTAATATTTTTATGTGTAGACAGACCCGAGGACAATGACAATGGGTGGTATCAGTATTTGGCAACTTCTAATCATTGCTGTAATTGTAATTTTGCTATTCGGAACAAAGAAACTGCGCGGTATGGGTGGTGACTTAGGTTCAGCGGTTAAAGGCTTCAAAAAAGCGATGAGCGATGAAGACAAGCCTGCAGATAAGAAAGATGCAGACTTCGAACCAAAGAATATTGAACAGCAGAAGACAGAAGCTCACGCTGAAACAACTGCTGAAACAAAGAAAGACAAAGAGCAGGCGTAAATCGTGTTTGATATCGGTTTTTGGGAACTGGTATTAATATCTGTCGTTGGGTTAGTGGTTTTAGGGCCTGAGCGTTTGCCCGTGGCGATTCGCAGTATTTCCAAGTTTGTTGGACAAGCGAAAAGCATGGCAAACAGTGTGAAAGATGAACTTTCTCATGAGCTTAAGGTGCAAGAGCTGCAAGAAAACCTACGCAAGGCGGAAAAAATGGGTATGGAAGATTTATCTCCAGACCTTAAAGCGTCAGTCGATGAACTCAAGCAGGCCGCTGCTGAGGTTCAACGTCCGTATGCTAAGCCTGAGTCTGATAAGCCAAGTGAGACTAAACCTAGTGTCATGGAAACTGTGGAATCTGAAACCATTCAGGTCAACAGCGAAGCTTCAGCACCGTCAGATAAGAAAGCCGAATAGTCTCGCAAGGAGGAGTCGCCGGATACTTGATTCGCTAGATGTTTAAATAGATATCTATTCAAGTAAATAACTATTCAAGTGGATACCAATTCAACTGGATAGATACACGCGCGGCTCCTTTTCGATCTTCCTGTTTAAGAGGTTTGACATGTCTTCGACTGAGCAGACACAGCCTTTAATTAGCCACCTTCTAGAACTACGTAATCGCCTACTACGTGCGATTGTCGCGGTGCTAGTGATATTTGTCGGGCTAATTTATTTTGCTAATGATATTTATGAATTCGTATCAGCACCTTTGGTAGATCGTCTACCGGAAGGGGCGACGATGATCGCAACCGATGTTGCATCGCCATTTTTCACACCGCTGAAATTAACCTTGATCGCGTCTATATTCCTCGCGGTTCCGTTTATTTTGTATCAGGTGTGGGCTTTTGTTGCTCCGGGTTTATACAAGCATGAAAAACGCTTGATCATGCCGCTATTGGCTTCAAGTTCATTGCTGTTTTACTGTGGTGTGGCGTTCGCTTACTTTATTGTATTCCCGTTGGTATTTGGCTTTTTTACGGCCATATCATTAGGGGGAGTAGAGTTCGCAACCGACATCTCAAGCTATCTTGATTTTGTACTCGCGCTGTTCTTTGCTTTTGGTATTGCCTTTGAAGTGCCTGTTGCGATTATCTTGTTGTGTTGGACGGGGGCAACAACGCCTCAATCTCTGTCTGAAAAGCGTCCTTACATTGTGGTGGGTGCTTTCATCATCGGTATGATGCTGACACCACCAGATATGATCTCGCAAACACTGTTGGCGATTCCAATGTGTATTCTGTTTGAGATTGGTCTGTTTTTCGCACGCTTTTATACGCGTAAGCCAGATGCGGATGAAGAGGAAGAAGCTGAATCTTGATTCGGAATGCTTCAGTAAAAATCACATAATAAAAAAGCGGCCTAGGGCCGCTTTTTTATTATGTCTGTTTATCGAATCTTTAACTGATAGCCACAGTTCTGACATATATAGAGCTCTTTGATGCCCAAAATTTTATGCCATAGGGTTCGATGTTGACGTTGTAAGTGTTGTGAATGGTCACACATAATCAACTATCCCCATATGCAGGTGGTTGATACTATACATGTCACTTAGTTTTCTCAAATAAATTCAGGAAAAATCCGTAATAATTACTTATTAATAGATTTGTCATAAATTAAACAATGCCTTAGCATTTTTGGTGGTTATGTTTTCGACTTCTTCAAGGGTAATTCCGCGTAATTCGGCGATGCGTTTTGCTACTAATTCTGTGTAGGCTGGTTCATTGCGTTTACCGCGATTCGGTGTTGGTGCCAAGTATGGGCAATCTGTCTCTAGAATGACGTAATCCATATCGAGATGTGGGATCACCTTGTCCATCCCAGAGTTCTTAAAGGTCGAAACGCCGCCTAAACCTAAATGAAAGCCTAGCTCGTTGATCGCTTGAGCTTCCTCTAAGCTGCTACCAAAGCAGTGGAATACCCCGCGTAAGCTGCCATCTTGTTCTTTACGAAGTAGGGCAAGTGTCTCTTCAATGGAATCACGAGTGTGGATCACCACAGGTAGATCAAGCTCTTTTGCCCACTGCAGTTGAGTCACAAACGCCATCTCTTGTTCAGCCTTGAAGGTTTTATCCCAGTACAAGTCGATACCAATCTCACCCACGGCGATAAAGTCATGCTTATCAAACCAAGCTCGAATGGTTTTGAGGGTTTGCTCGATATTCGCATCCACATAACAAGGGTGTAAGCCCATCATTGAACGGCACACATCAGGAAACTGCGCTTCTGTTGCTAACATTGGTTCGATAGATTCTAAATCGATGTTCGGCAATAGAATGGTATCAATCCCTTGAGCCAGTGCGCGCTGCACAACTTGTTCGCGGTCTTCATCGAATTCACTAGCGTAAATATGAGCATGGGTGTCGATCATTGTTTTGTCCTGAAAGCGGTCTTTACTGAGTTGTCATGAGTATACGGCAGTGTGAGGAGAAGGTCATTTTTTGCCATTTATCCCTATTTTTGAGTGGGTTTCATATTTTACTGCTAGCGTCCTGAGCCATCAGTGATATGCTTTTGCCTGTATTTAGCACTTTTCATATCTAAGTATTTCGGTGCTTAGACTAGGCAAGGAGAATCTAGTGTCTGTTTCAATTCAAGGTCAATTCCCAGGTCGCCGTATGCGCCGTATGCGTAAGCACGACTTTAGCCGTCGCCTAATGGCAGAAAATCAATTGTCTGTGGATGATCTAATCTACCCAATGTTTATCCTGATGGGTAAAGACCGCCGCGAGCCTGTCGAGTCAATGCCAGGTGTTGAACGCTTGTCGATCGACTACATGCTTGAGGAAGCAGATTACCTGTCAAAGCTGGGTGTTCCTGCGATTGCTCTATTTCCAGTCGTGAACCAAGATGCTAAAAGTTTATGCGCAGCTGAGGCCCATAACTCAGAAGGTTTGGTTCAGCGTGCAGTACGCTCATTAAAAGAACATGTGCCAAACATTGGTGTTATCACAGATGTAGCACTAGACCCGTTCACCACACATGGCCAAGACGGCATCATCGATGAAGATGGCTACGTGATGAACGATGAGACGACTGAAGTCCTGATCAAGCAGGCTTTGTCTCATGCTGAAGCGGGCGCTGATGTGGTTGCACCATCGGATATGATGGATGGTCGTATTGGTAAAATCCGTGAAGCATTAGAAGAAGCGGGTCATATTCATACCCAAATCATGGCTTACTCGGCGAAGTATGCATCTTGCTACTACGGTCCATTCCGTGATGCCGTTGGCAGTGCTTCGAACCTGAAAGGTGGTAACAAGAAGAACTACCAGATGGATCCTGCAAACAGCGATGAAGCAATTCACGAAGTGGCGATGGATCTTAATGAAGGTGCAGACATGGTAATGGTGAAACCAGGTATGCCTTACCTAGACATCGTGCGCCGTGTGAAATATGAACTGCAAGCGCCGACATTTGCTTACCAAGTATCTGGTGAATACGCGATGCACAAAGCAGCAATTCAAAACGGTTGGCTGAAAGAGCGCGACACCGTTATGGAATCACTGCTGTGCTTTAAGCGTGCGGGTGCCGATGGCATTCTGACTTACTTCGCTAAAGATGTGGCTGAGTGGCTTGCAGAAGACAATGCACAAGCAGCAGAACACCTAAAAGAAAAGTAACGATCTAGCGTTGCTTAACTGATCACCAAAAGGGTTGGCCATTGTGCCAGCCCTTTCGTTTATGAGGATGAAATAAGATGTCAGTCATCGTACGTGAAGGCTCACTGGAAGAAGTGGTTTCGATTGTGGAGCAGATCTCTGAGTTTGCTAAAAAAGAGAGTGTTGCTTCTCTTTCAGAGCGATTATCAGGCAAGAAGAACCTGATCTTAGTGGCAGAAGAGGCTGGGGTGCTGCTTGGTTTTAAGATCGGCTATGAATTGGATCAAGATACTTTTTACAGCTGGTTTGGTGGCGTGTCACCGCTCGCGAGGAACAAAGGCGTTGCACAGGCGCAATTAGACGTTCAGGAACAGTGGGCGAAAGAGCAGGGCTACAGACAGTTAAAGGTTAAGTCTCGTAACCAGTTCCCTGCAATGTTGCGCCTGTTATTGAGAAACGGTTACCTAATCGAAAGATTTGAAGAAAAAGAAGACATTAATGACCATAGAATCCATTTTTTGAAGCAAATTTAAGCACTGCTGTTAACGGTTTATAAATCAAATGAGATTCATTATCATTTAATTGTTGACTATTAAATGATAATCATTATTATTAACTTCGTCTTAGGGAATGAGGAAATGTTCACAAGGATGTTAAGTACTCAAGTATCTACTTGGTTACCCAACAGAATTCTCGCGAACTTGTACTAAGTTCTTTTTGACACGACATTGCTCACATTGCTTCCAGTGTAATTTATAGCTTTTAGGTAGAGCTGTGGTATTCAATTTGAATGGCTTTACCGGTTTTTGCTAGGCGACATCTTCGGGTGTCGCTTTTTTTTATACCTACCATTTCAACAAGATGCATATTTAGTGGCACGTATTTTTATGAATAAAACGCCATCAGCATTCTTTTCCACAACGCAAGATCGAGAAAAGATCGTTGATCATCTGTTCGATCTGTAAAATTATTCTTTATTTTCAGTTGTTTATTGGTGTTTTTTGAGTTGTTCACCGTAGTTCTCAACAGGGTGGATAAATAATATAAACAGAGTTATCCACAGAACGCTTGCGTCTAAGAACAAAAAATAACAACAAATCGATTATAACGAACACAACCGAGTGAACGGATACAGATCGACAACGTGGAATCCAACCAACAGACGTGGCATTCTTAACAGATAATTTCTGTACTTACTGGATACACAAACATTATGGCTCGTATTCCTGATAATCCATTGATTCTGATCGATGGCTCTTCTTACCTATATCGCGCGTTCCATGCTTACCCTGGCACAATGAGCAATGGTGATATCCCAACTAACGCTGTTTACGGTGTAGTTAACATGCTGCGCAGCATGATGCGTCAATTTGCTTCTGATCGTATTGCGGTTATTTTTGATGCAAAAGGAAAGACGTTCCGTGATGACATGTACCCAGAGTACAAGGCTAATCGTCCACCTATGCCGGATGATCTACGTTGTCAGATCGAACCTTTGCACAACGTGATTCGCGCAATGGGTCTACCACTTATCTCGATCCCAGGCGTTGAAGCGGATGATGTGATTGGTACGCTAGCTTCTCAAGCATCTAAAGCGGGCATGCCGGTTTTGATCAGTACTGGCGATAAAGATATGGCGCAGCTGGTTGATGACAACGTTACTTTGATCAACACCATGACCAACGTGGTTATGGATCGCGAAGGCGTTATAGAGAAGTTTGGCATCCCACCTGAGCTGATTATCGACTACCTTGCACTGATGGGCGATAAAGTGGATAACATTCCTGGCGTTCCAGGTGTTGGTGACAAAACAGCAACTGCTCTACTACAAGGCATTGGTAGCATCGAGAAGTTGTACCAAAACCTAGATGATATTGCGGCGCTTGGCTTCCGTGGTTCAAAGACCATGGCTAAGAAGCTGATTGATAATAAAGACAACGCTGAGATGTCTTACGAGCTTGCAACGATCAAACTGGACGTCGAGCTAGAAGAGACACCAGAGTCACTCGTAAAAACCCAACCAAACACGGATGAGCTGATTAAGCTATACGGTCAACTGGTCTTCAAATCTTGGTTGAACGAGCTACTTGAAGGCGGCAGCGGCGTGGTTGAGGCGGATGAAAAGTCGGGTGCAGTGCGCAGCAGCGAGGCATCAACTACATCTACTGTAGAAATGAACACCTCTGCAGTGACGATTGATCGCAGCAACTACGAAACCATCCTAGATGAAGCCTCTTTTAATGCGTGGCTAGAGAAACTGAAAGCGTCAGAGGTGTTTGCCTTTGATACTGAAACGGATAGCTTGGACTACATGGTGGCTAACCTTGTTGGTCTATCATTCGCAACTGAAGAAGGCGTTGCCGCTTACGTACCGGTTGCCCATGATTACCTAGATGCACCTCAACAACTCGACCGTGATTGGGTACTTGAACAGCTTAAGCCGATTCTTGAAGATGACGCACAGGCTAAAGTCGGTCAAAACCTGAAGTACGATATGAGCGTTTTAGCGCGCTACGGTATCGAGATGAAAGGCATCAAGCACGACACCATGCTAGCGTCTTATGTTTTTAATAGCGTTGGCGGCAAGCATGATATGGATAGCCTAGCGCTGCGTTTCCTTCAGCACAGCTGCATCTCATTTGAGCAAATCGCAGGTAAAGGTAAGAAGCAGCTTACTTTCAACCAGATTGAGCTGGGTGAAGCGTCTCCATACGCAGCAGAAGATGCTGACGTGACTTTACGTCTTCATAACCGTTTGATGGAAAACATTGAGCAAGATGAAAAGCTAAAAGCCATCTATGAAGAAATCGAAGTACCACTGATCCCTGTTATGTCTCGCATTGAACGCACTGGCGTATTCATCGATGACATGCTGCTAGGCGCTCAATCGCAAGAGATTGCGGTTCGATTGGATGAGCTAGAACAGAAAGCCTACGAGATTGCAGAGCAAGAGTTCAACATGAACTCGCCAAAACAGCTGCAAGCGATCCTGTTTGAGAAAATGGGTCTGCCTGTTATCAAGAAAACGCCATCAGGTGCACCTTCAACCAACGAAGAAGTGCTGCAAGAGCTGGCTCTTGATTACCCGCTACCTAAGCTGATCATTGAGTATCGTGGCCTTGCGAAACTCAAGTCTACCTACACAGATAAACTACCGAAGATGATCAACGCTGAAACGGGTCGTGTTCATACGTCTTATCACCAAGCGGTGACAGCAACGGGTCGTTTGTCTTCAACAGATCCAAACCTACAGAACATCCCAATTCGTAATGAAGAAGGTCGTCGTATCCGCCAAGCATTCGTTGCACAACATGGCTGGAAGATTCTAGCGGTCGATTACTCTCAAATTGAATTGCGTATCATGGCGCACCTTTCGGGTGATAAAGCGCTTCTGGAAGCATTCCAACAAGGCAAAGATATCCACGCGGCAACGGCTGCTGAGATCATTGGTGTTGATATTGAGCAGGTAACGACTGAGCAGCGTCGTCGTGCTAAAGCCGTTAACTTCGGTCTTATCTACGGTATGAGTGCTTTTGGTTTGGCTAAGCAACTGGGTATTCCTCGTGGGGAAGCACAGCACTACATGGACACTTACTTTGAACGTTACCCTGGCGTAATGCAGTACATGGAAGACACACGCAGCGCGGCTTCAGAGCAAGGCTTCGTTGAAACCATTTACGGCCGTCGTTTGCACCTTCCTGAAATTCAATCTCGTAATGGTATGCGTCGTAAAGCGGCTGAACGCGCAGCGATCAACGCGCCAATGCAAGGTACAGCGGCAGATATCATCAAGAAAGCGATGTTGTTAGTCGATGAGTGGATTCAAGCCGAAGGCGATGGTCGTGTGAAGCTATTGATGCAAGTACACGATGAATTGGTGTTTGAAGTGGAAGAGTCAGCTTTAGCCGAAATTGAAAGTAAAGTACAACAATTGATGGAATCCGCGGCAGAACTAGAAGTGCCGCTTGTGGCGGAAGCTGGCCACGGTGATAACTGGGATCAAGCCCACTAATCAGTTTTTGACCTTATTAAGCAAATTAGTATGAGCCAGTGCACAAACACTGGCTTTTTTTTGTCTCGAATAAAGATAAGCTGTGAAAAGAACTTAGATGTTTTAATAAAACATTCATGAAAAAAAACTACAAAAATTGTTTTCATTTCTGAGCAATTGTTGTACATTAAATCTTGTAGGGTACAGAGGTAAGATGTTCTATCTTTCAGACCTTTTGTTTCACGTTATTGGATTAGGCTGATTCAGCCGCCCCAGTCAGTATTTGACTGGGGCGTTTTTTCTTGTGCGAAAGAAAAATATTTCCAACCTACCATTCCCCCGTAAAACCTCTCATTTTTAGTGCCTTTTATTACACTTTCTCAAGCACAGTGATAAGCCCCTGATTTGCCTTAGATCTGGAATTCGATCAGCTTTTGGTAATTTAAATCCGTCTCTAAGTCGATTGTTTTATCACTTGAAATAACTTTTATTTTACAAGTTATCGATAAAGGATTGATGGCTCACGCCTTATTTATCAGTGTATTGAGTCGGTGAATGCTCAATGTAATCCATGATTTTCTGTTGCTTCTCGGTGCTGTATTTCAGTGCTTCGGCGGTGATCTGGATGGATTGTGCCATCGAAGAGATATTGTTGGTCGCTTTTACCAAGGTTTGCTGCATGGGTTTCAGGATAAGCAGATAGATAGCGGTCAAAGCGATAATAATGACGGCGATAACGGCCGCTAACGCAATGATGATCTTGGTCTGAACATCATCCAACAGCATTTGACTGGTTTGTTTAAAGGCGAGTCGAGATTGGTCTAAGGCTTGTGGTAGTTGATTGAGTGATGTCTTGGTGGAGCTCGCAAGCTTATTGATGCTTTCAACGGTTTGATTGAGGGCTTGTTGCTGGTCGTCGCTTAGGTTGGGGTTGTTGACTATCGCCTGCAAAGATTGCGATATCACCTCAAGAGACTCACTCGCATCTTGGGCGTACTTTTCCATGCCATCGAGGTCTAAGGTCATATCGACATTGATCAGTGGGGCTTGTTCTTGTTCTGCTTCAGAGGCAAACCCTGTCAGTGAGACCAACATAAGTGCAATGATGGCCAATGGTGTTTTCCACATGAGTATTCCTTTCTCATTGTTCTGATTATTTAGATGTGTCTTTTAGTATGGTTCACTTCTATTGGTTTTAGTGGCTAAATCCGATTTTTAACACTAAAAACTTATGCTTAACTCACTCATTTTTGGGCAAAAAAATACCCCACCTATATAAGGAGGGGCATTGATAAGGCTAAATCACGTGTTGTAAGTGCTCTAACCTATAGCGATAAGTAGAGGAACTACTCTGAGTCGTTGTGCTCTTCGTCTGCTAACTCATCAATGATTTGATCAGCAAGAAGCGCAGGCGCAAACCACTCATCCATCTTGGCACGCAGTTGGTCAACGCCGATGCCCTTCATTGAAGAGAAGACATCAACCGCAACATCACCACCGAAAGATTTTGCATCGTTACGGATTTTCAGTAGCTGTGCTTTACGCGCACCACTTTTCAGTTTGTCTGCTTTTGTTAACAAAACCTGTACTGGGATGCGGCTATCGATAGCCCAGTAGATCATTTGTTGGTCAAGGTCTTTCATTGGGTGACGGATATCCATCAATACCACTAAACCTTTCAGGCTTTCACGTCGTTGTAGGTATTCACCTAGCGACTTCTGCCATTTTTTCTTCATCTCAAGTGGTACTTGAGCAAAGCCATATCCAGGTAAATCGACGATATGACAACCGTCCGTTACCTTAAATAGGTTGATTAGCTGAGTTCGACCGGGTGTTTTACTGGTTTTCGCCAAGCTTTTTTGGTTTGTAACGCGATTTAGCGCGCTAGATTTACCAGCATTGGAGCGTCCTGCAAACGCAATTTCGATCCCTTCGTCTTCTGGTAAATGACGAATATCAGGTGCACTGGTAATGAAATGCGTGTTTTGATAATGAATTTTTACGCTCACTGTTAACTCCATCTCGACTTTGTGTAGTCGATTGATTACTTTTTTGTGAATTTGTGTAAAATAACCGTGCTCGGCATAAGGTCGCCTATTGTACCATGAGTGGCAACATAGAGTGGTACTGGAAGCTTGATAATTATAATGGAATGTCATGAAGAAATTAGCGCTAATTTTGAGTCTTTTAGCCAGCTGCTCAGTATGGGCTCAAGGTAGTATTGAAGCTGGTAAAGCCAAATCACAAACATGTGTTGCCTGCCACGGTGCTGACGGCAACAGCCTGATCACTCAGTACCCTAAGCTGGCTGGTCAACATGAGAAGTATCTAGAGAAGCAGTTAAAAGAGCTTAAGCTAGGTATGACAAGTGGTGGTAAGCAAGGTCGTTACGAACCTGTAATGGGTGCAATGGCGATGCCTTTATCTGAAGAAGATATGGCTGACCTAGCGGCATACTACGCCTCTCTACCTATCTCTAGTAACTCTACTCCTGAAAATGTAGTAGATGAAGGTAAGGTTCTTTACACAGCGGGTAACGCAGAACGCGGCGTAACGGCGTGTATTGCTTGTCATGGCCCTCGTGGTAATGGTACCGAACTTTCTGGTTTCCCTAAGATTTCAGGTCAGCACGCAGATTACATCAAGGCTCAACTTGAAAAATTCCGCGATGGTGACCGTAATAACGACATGAATGCGATGATGCGTGATGTAGCTAAAAAGTTAACAGACGCTGATATTGATACCTTATCGAAGTACGTTGGTGGTTTACACTAATTTGTCGGTTTCTTGCTCTTAGCCAGAGTAAAGGAATGTACGTTCGAGCGAGATTGAAGAGACGCCCCGATCAGTAATGGTCGGGGCGTTT
Source organism: Vibrio sp. 10N.261.51.A3 (assembly GCF_041471965.1). NCBI lineage: Bacteria > Pseudomonadati > Pseudomonadota > Gammaproteobacteria > Vibrionales > Vibrionaceae > Vibrio > Vibrio sp. 10N.261.51.A3. The sequence goes on along the minus strand of NZ_JBFRPK010000029.1, from coordinate 65,508 downwards.
TCTTTTGTATTGGTTTTATTAATGCGTTTTGTGTTTATGTCTGATTTATCAATGTGTGATCGATTTGTGTACAAAAGTGTGAACTCGCACTCTTGTAGTCTTTTTGTAACACGGTAAAGTAACCGCCATCAGCTAGGAGCTGACTTAGATATGGATGATCATCTAGTCTAACGGTATAGACAGAAATGGATCAGGCTAGGACAGCCCAGCAACAAGGTGTTAGAAAAGGATAGCCAAAACTCATCAGGACGATGAACAACAAACAAATTTGGCATGGAAAGCACCAATAACAAATGGAGATTTGTGTACCAAGTTGAGTATGCAAATTTTGGCCGATATAGGCAGATTTAGAGAGCGATAGGTTTTCCTATCGCTTTTTTTATTGATTTGATGAAAAAACACCCAATACCTCTCCACTATAAACTCAGTTTCTGGTATGTTTCGCATCCCTGTTTAAGGATGTGCTATGTATACTTGTCCCTTATGCCATCACCAAGGCGTGAATCACTATTTTGAAGACAAACGCAGAGCCTATCTGCAGTGTCAGCAATGTGAACTGGTATTTGTTAAGCCTGAACAAAGGTTAGAAGCAAAAGAAGAAAAAGCACACTATGATCTCCATGAGAACGATCCTAGTGATGCAGGCTATCGCCGCTTTTTATCTCGCATCGCGGATCCACTAACAGACAAAATTTCATCTAACTCACACGGGTTGGATTTTGGTTGTGGCCCAGGCCCTACGCTATCTATTATGTTAGAAGAAGCCGGACACACCATGGAGTTGTACGATATCTATTACCACCCAGAACCCTCTGTGTTGGAAAAAACGTATGACTTTATGACTGCCACGGAGGTGATAGAGCATCTTTATCACCCAGACAAAGTGTGGCAGCAATGGTTGAATTTAGTTAAACCCAAGGGCTGGATTGGTCTTATGACTAAACTAGTAATAGACGTAGACGCGTTTGCTGGTTGGCACTACAAGAATGACCCGACACATGTCGTCTTCTTTAGTCGTCAAACATTCCAGTTTTTGGCAGAGCGGGATAAGCTCGAACTAGAATTTTTTGGAAATGATGTAATTTTACTGAGGAAAGTGCAGTAATGGGTCGTAGTAAGAAATCAAGAAAGCCGGGAGCACTTGGCGCTCCGGAGCCTATGGTTACTCGTAACCGTAGTGAATCTGATGTTGAAGGTCGTGAACGTAAGCGTGTTAAAAAGCGTAAAGGCCTGAAGTCTGGCAGCCGTCATTCAGATGGTAGCGAAGCAAAACAGCGTAAAGCTGCACAAGCTCGTGACCCTCGTTTAGGCAGCAAGAAAAAAATTCCGCTGATCGTTGAACCAGCGAAGAAGCCGACTAAACAAGAGCGCAAGCTATCTAACGAACAAGAGTTAGAGATGCTTGAGAATGATGCTCAACTGAACACACTGCTAGATCGTATCGAAAATGGTGAAAACCTAGGTGCTGGTCTACAGAAGTTTGTTGATGAGAAACTTGATCGTATCGAACACCTAATGGGCCGCTTAGGTCTACTAGAGCCAGAAGACGATGAAGAAGAGATCTTCGAAGAAGCACCGGTTGCCTCTAAGAAGAAAGCGAGTTCTGACGAAGACTTGCTATCTCAATTCGAAGATTTCGATTTAGACAGCTTTAAAGGTTAATAGCCAGTGAACGTAACCTTATTAGCAATTGCTGGTGGAATTATCATTCTCGGCTTGGGCTCTTACGCAGGTTACCTTCTACTTCAAGTGAAGAAGCAGACGGAGTTGCAAAAGCAGCATCAAGCACTAGCCATTGAAAAACGCAACGCGACGATTTACGAAAACGTAAATACTTTGTGCTTAGCGGGCATTCAAGGGCAATGTGACTTACCTGAGATCAGTATCCGAGTGTGTATCATTATGGATAATGTTCAGGGTGATGAGCGTGTCGATTTTGATTCTGAGTATCCTGCTCTTTCTGAGCTGTACCATATCGTAAAAGATATGGCTCGCGGAGAGGCAAGACAGGAACTGACGAAGAAAGAGCGCATGCAGCAGAATCTCACGCGCCATAAGGCAGAGACTCGCTTGAATGATGCGGTCATTGAAGATCTGAAAAGGTTGCAAGAGAAGGTTAAACCTCTCAACAACCAAATCAACATTCAGATGATTTAGTCGCTAAGACTATTTAAAATAGAGGCTTGTTTAACATTCCGTTTTTAGACGCGCTGCTTTTAATACCTATGCATTTAAGACTTTTCATCTTAAATGCATCTTGTTTTTAAGTCGCCTTATCTTTTAATAGACAATGTTAAATGAGCCTTCTTACCTTTTGCGTCTCGTTAATCCCGACGCTTTGTTAGTGATCAAGCTAGCAGTTCTGAGTTTTTGTCTAAAAAATTGATTTTGTCTTGGAACGACCTTACAGGTCGTGTGGCAAAATAACCCGTCTATATTTTAATGTATGTAAAATGATTTGAGAGACCTTAGGTTCTCGCGGATCTAAATTGGAAATACCGCTATGTCGAGCAAGCCAGTAACAACGAATCAGCAAATCGTTTGGGATCAAGAGATCTTAAACAAGTACAACTATTCGGGACCTCGTTACACCTCATACCCAACTGCGTTGGAGTTTCATGAAGCGTTTACCGTCGCTGATTACGACATGGCGTGTACTCAATATCCTGAGCGTCCACTCTCTCTTTACGTGCATATCCCGTTCTGCCACAAGCTTTGTTACTACTGTGGTTGTAATAAAGTCATTACTCGTCACTCGCATAAAGCGGATGAGTATCTTGATGTGATTGAACATGAAATCCGCCAACGCGCCTCTTTATTGAATGGTCGTGAAGTGACGCAATTGCACTTCGGTGGTGGCACGCCAACGTTCTTGACTAAGACACAAATCACTCGCTTGATGATGATTCTGCGTGATGAGTTTAACTTCACCGCTGACGCTGAAATTAGTATCGAAGTTGACCCGCGTGAGATTGAACTAGACGTACTCGACCACCTACGTAACGAAGGCTTTAACCGCCTGAGTATTGGTGTTCAAGACTTCAATAAAGAAGTACAGAAGCTGGTTAACCGTGAGCAAGATGAAGAGTTCATCATTGCAATGGTTCAACGTGCCAAAGAATTAGGCTTCCGCTCAACTAACCTGGATTTGATTTACGGCCTACCAAAGCAGACTCAAGCTTTGTTCGCTGAAACATTGAAACAAGTGCTAGAGATGAAACCAGGTCGTTTATCGGTATTTAACTACGCACACATGCCTCAGCTGTTTGCGGCGCAGCGTAAGATTAAAGACGAAGACCTACCTGAAGCGAAAGAGAAAATGGCGATCTTGCAAGATACCATCGAGACGCTAACGGGAGCGGGTTACCAGTTCATTGGTATGGATCACTTCGCACTACCTGAAGATGAGCTAGCCGTAGCACAGCGTGAAGGTATTCTGCATCGTAACTTCCAAGGCTACACCACCCAAGGTGAAGCTGACTTAATTGGTTTCGGTGTTTCTGCGATTTCTATGGTTGGTGATGCTTACGCACAAAATCAGAAAGAGCTGAAGAAGTACTACGCTCAGGTGAATGACCTGCGTCATGCACTTTGGAAAGGTGTTGCTCTAGACAGTGACGACCTTCTACGTCGTGAAGTGATCAAGCAGCTGATTTGTAACTTCAAGCTTGATAAAACAATGATCGAATCTGAGTTCTCGGTTAACTTTAATCGCTACTTCAAAGAAGATTTAGAGCTTCTACAAACCTTCATCAACGATGATTTGGTTGAAGTCGATGACAAAGAAATCCGCGTTACTCTGCGTGGCCGCTTGCTGATCCGTAACATCTGTATGTGTTTTGATAAATACTTACGTGCAAAGGCTCGCCAGCAGCAATTCTCTCGCGTTATCTAATCGCTCGATAGAGAATAGAACAATAAAAAATGCCAGCATCATGCTGGCATTTTTGTATCTGACTCATTCGATTTCTGCCTGGTTTAGGTGAGACTCTCAGTGGTATTTTGTTTGACCTTGGCACTTTGCTTGGAGTTGATGAGGTCGGTAGGCCATTGGTCAAACGGAACTGGGCGACTGTATAAGAAGCCTTGAGCAAGCGGGCACTGCAGCTGCTTGAGAAGTTCAGCCTGTTGCTGTGTTTCAACGCCCTCTGCCACCAAGCTTACTTTGAAGCCCTTAGTGATGTTAACGATGGCCGCGACGATGGAGCTATCTAGGTTCTCTTTATCAAGTTTGCTGACAAAGCTGCGGTCGATCTTAAGGCAGTCGAATGGCAGTTTGTGTAAGTAAGCCAGTGACGAATAGCCGGTACCAAAATCATCAATTGCGATTGAGACCCCTAACGCTTTGAGCGTCAGCATGTTATCGATGATGGTCGGATCATTGTCGACGATGCGTGATTCGGTGATCTCTAGTGTTAGGTTGCTTGCTGGCAGCTTGGTGTCTCGCAGCGTGCCTTTTACTTGTTCCACAAAGCCATTTTCGCTTAGCTGATCGACTGATAGATTGACGTGAATCGAGAAGTCTTTACTCCACTTTCCTGACTCAATCGCGATGGCTGTATCTCGACAGGACTTATGCAGAATTTGCTTGCCGATATCGTCAATGAGCCCGCTCTCTTCCGCGAGAGGAATGAACTCGAGTGGCGAGATCACCCCTTCATCCGTTATCCAGCGAGCTAAAGCTTCTGCTCCTATGGTCGAGCCAGATTCCAGATCAATAATAGGCTGATAAAACGGTTCGAACTGTTGAAGCTCAATCGCTCGGTTCATCCGCGCTAACATCTTGGTGCGATGTCTCGATGCTTTGCCCATTTCAAGGCTATAAATACAGACACTGGTTTTGTCTTGTTTCGCATTGCTCAATGCAATGCTGCTGCTGCGTAGCAGGAGTGTAATGTCGTGAAGATTCGAGACATTCACTATCCCCATCGATACCTTAATCACCACGCTTTCCGATTCCATTGAAAATGGGGAAGCGAAGGTTTGAAGTAAGCGGTTAGTCAGCAGCTGAACATCATCGCTTTGCGTTACGTTTGGCGCGTAGATGGCAAACTCATCACCACCAGTGCGAGCTAGTAGGTATTCGGATGGCAGTGTGCCTCTTAAACGAGCGGCCGCAATGATAAGTAGCTGGTCGCCATTGTAATGACCTAGGCTGTCATTGATGTCTCGGAAGCGATCAATACCAATCAAATACAGTGTGCCTTTTTCGTTGTCGGGGTGTTTCTTGGCAGCGTCAATAAAGCCTTCACGGCTGTATAGCTTGGTTAATGAGTCATAGGTAAGTTGAGACTGTAATGCATGAAACGAAGCCTTTAAGTTGTTGGTCATTTCATTGAATGACTCGACCAACATGCTGGTTTCATATATATGCCCTGTTTTTGGCATGCTCGCGTCCCAATCGCCCTTAGCAAGGCGTTTTGCCGCATCCGCTGTCGAGGTGATGGGTTGGGTTGCGCGATTAAAGGCAATTAATCCTGCAATGACCCCAATGCAGCTCAGTGCTAGCCCAAGCAACCAACTGTTTCTTTGATTTTCTGGCAATTCACCGAGCAGATTGCTTTCAGGGATCGACACCCCAATAAACCACGTGAGCCCGTGCTCATCTTCGTATGGGGTGATTTGGTTGAAGTAGCGTTCGTTGTCTAGGCTAAAACTAAAGCGCTGCTCGCCCAAATTCTCGATTAGGTGGAATTGCTCTACGTAGCTAGCACTCTCACGTATGACTGGATTAGCACTCTCTGTTGCTAGTTTGCGTTGCCCTTTGTTGGTTTGTCCTGTGCCCCATGAAACGACACTGCCTCCGCCTGAGTGCGCGACCAAGCGTTGCTGCTTATCGATGATGTAAACAGAGGCATCCGTTCTATCTTTGAGCTTTCTGAGAAACGCATTGAAGGTATTGATTTTGATGTCGCTGACTACGACGGCTTTGAATTCATTATCATCATAGATAGGCGCTAGAGCAGATAAGGTGATTTCTTGACGTTCGTCAGCATTGGCATAAATTGGTGACCATAACGGTTTTTTCTGTGTCGCAATGGGTGTGTACCAAGGACGGATTCTAGGATCGTAACCTGAAATCACCGATCGAATGTCTTCACTAATTTTGCTGCCACGGTAAATGACCAGCTGATCATTGGTGCGTTCGTCTTGCATCATCAAGGTGTAGCCTTTGTTGGCTTCTTTGCGGAAACCGACGTAGTTACCATCTTCAGAACCAAAGCCGATCGCATCGAGTTGAGGTACAGCAGTGTAATGGTCTGAAAACGTATAAAAAATATAGTCTTGGACCTTACTAAGATTGCCTGCTTGATAAAGATGGTGGTAGCCGATGTTATGGCTGAGCGAGAGGTTGGCGTGAAATGGCTTTTCTAAAAAATTAGACAGGCTTTGATGAACATTGTCAGTCAGTGATGTCAGCTGGCGTGCACTAACATCACTCACCATCTCTTTGTAGCTTAGCTTTTGAGTGAAAACCATTACACCCATAGTGAACAGAAAAATCATCACGAATGGCAGAACCACTGCGGTTCTCAAAGTAATTTGTGTTTTCAAAGACATCTTTAGCTACAACTTTGGTGAATAGCGCACTGTAATTGTACCGACACTATTCAAACCAAGCGACACTTTTTTGGTTAAAAAGTAGCTGCATCGAGAATCATATAAGGTCTAGTACAGTTCTTTGAGTTTACGAGTTAGGGTGTTTCTTCCCCATCCCAAAACCTTAGCTGCATCCTGTTTATGACCATTAGTGTGGTGGAGTGCAGCTTCTAGCAGTATACGTTCAAATTCTGGCAGAGCATAAGTTAGCAGCTCTTTTTCTCCTGAATCAAGCGCACACTTTGCCCAATTAGCGAGCAGTTGTTGCCAGTTATCTCCAGTTCCTGAGGTGGTCACCACTTTTTCTTCTAGCAGCTCTGGTGGCAGGTCTGAAGGAAGAATTTCGCTGCCGCTGGCCATCACGGTAAGCCAACGACAAATGTTTTCAAGCTGACGCACGTTACCCGGCCAATTGAGCTGGTTGAGCTTCAAAATGGTCTCAGGATGCAGTGTCTTCACTTCAACACCGAGCTCTTCGGCGGCGGATGCTAGGAAGTGATGAGTCAGCTTTTCAATGTCTTGTTTACGTTCGCGAAGTGCCGGGATATGGATTCGGATAACGTTGAGTCGGTGGAAAAGGTCTTCACGGAAGTCGCCTTCATGCACTAAGCGCTCAAGATCTTGGTGGGTTGCGGCAACGATACGAACGTCTACCTTAACTGCAGAGTGACCGCCGACACGATAGAACTGACCATCAGAAAGTACACGCAACAAGCGAGTTTGGATATCGAGTGGCATGTCACCGATCTCATCCAGAAATAGGGTGCCGCCGTTGGCTTGTTCAAAGCGTCCTTGGCGAACGCTGTTAGCACCGGTAAAGGCACCTTTTTCGTGGCCAAACAGTTCAGACTCGATCAGATCTTTGGGGATTGCTGCCATGTTCAAGGCAATGAAGGGCTTCTTAGCTCTTGGGCTGTGACGATGCAGAGCGTGAGCGACCAATTCTTTACCGGTACCCGATTCACCATTGATCAGCACGGATATGGATGAGCGAGACAAACGGCCAATCGCTCGGAAAACCTCCTGCATTGCCGGTGCTTCACCGATGATTTCTGGCGCGTTGGTGTCTTCAGCGACCTCACTGGCTTGTTCGCGTTTCTGCTCTTGGCTGTGCGCGATCGCTCGTTCGACTAGAGTCAGTGTTTCATCAATATCGAACGGCTTTGGAAGATATTCAAAGGCGCCTTTTTGATAAGCATTCACCGCCGCATCAAGGTCTGAGTGCGCGGTCATAATGATCACGGGCAGGTCGGGAGAGCGTTGATGAACCTGATGCAACAGCTCAATCCCGTCAATGCCGGGCATGCGAATGTCAGACACCAATACGTCCGGTGTCTCGCGCTCAAGCGCAAGCAACACGCTCTCAGCATCAGCAAATGTTTCACACTTAATATCCGCAGATGAAAGTGTTTTCTCTACTACCCAGCGGATAGAGCTGTCGTCATCGACGACCCAAACGTATCCCTTACTCATAATTCAATTCCTTTGCAGCCAAATCTATTGTGATAATCATTGTTGTTTTTATGATGTCTTAATCTTTGTGTTACCGAGCTAAGCCTTTCATCTCGCTGTCCAATAGCGAGGTTCTTATGACCTAAATCGGTAGATAAATCGTGAATGTGGTGTTGCCTGGCCAGCTTTCAACATCAATTTTCCCATTGTGTTGATCGATCAGGTTTTGAGAAATCGATAGCCCCAGCCCTGTTCCACCTTCTCGTCCGCTGACCATTGGGTAAAACAGCGTGTCTTTTAAATCATCGGGGATGCCCGGACCGTTATCGCTGATCTCAATACGAGCTGCGAGTTTGTGTCGCTGCCCGTGAATATTTGCTTGATGCACCGTTCTGGTGCGAATGGTGATTTTGCCAGAATCTTGAGTCTTTAGAATCTGCGCTGCATTGCTCACGATATTGAGCATCGCTTGTTCAACCTGTGCCGAATCCATCAAGATGTCCGGTAGGCTCGGGTCGTAATCCCTTTCGATGGCGAGCGTTGAACCCGATTCGAGCTCTACGAGCTGCCTGACTTTCTCAAGTATCTGGTGAAGGTTCTCTTCTGATTTAGTCCCCGGCTTCTGTGGGCCAAGCAGACGGTCGACTAATGCTCTTAAGCGGTCGGCTTGCTCAATAATGATCTGCGTATATTCATTAAGAGACTGATCAGGAAGCATTTTCCCAAGTAACTGCGCCGCACCTCTTAAGCCACCGAGTGGATTTTTGATCTCATGTGCTAACCCGCGTACCAGCAACTTAGCCGCTTGTTGTTGTGCATGTTGGTTGAGCTCTTGGCTAAGGCGTCTTTGCTGGTCTATCTTGCGCATCTCAACCAATAACAGCGTCTCTCGCTGCCAAGATATTGGGCTAACCGTGACTTCAAGCATCAGTGGGCGGTTATCAACAACGAAGGTAACGTCACTGTCGGTAATGCTCTGGCCACTTTGTAGCGGTTGCGTCAGAAGCGCCAAATCAAGTGAAGCGTGTTGGATAAGTTGGCTCAGTGGATGATCAACGATGCGTCGTGCGCTCTGTGAAAAGAGCTGCTCAGCGGCCGGATTGGCGTATCGGACATACAATTGCTCATCGAGCATCAATGTCGAAGTCACCATATTGTCGAGAATGGCGCTGGAAAGATGATGTGTATCTATGCTGTCGCTTTTGGCTGATCGATTCACTATTTCGTCCTTGAACTGGTGTTTTTCTCACTGCACCAAATTGGTGCGTGGCTAAGTTCAAGTATGGCGCATATCAACCAGAAGCTAAAGATAATTCATTAGAGTCGCTGAAAGCTGCTTCGATTAGGTGAAAAGTAGAGGTTATTTGGCCTCTTTTAACACATTGGCCTACTTGAGCGTCGCTCGATGTAAATACACGGTGACTGGACTAGTAGATGCAATAAGCTTGCCGCTTCTATGTGCTTGAATTGCAATGGTGTGAGTACCTCGATCGATATCTTTTAATTCCCAAATAGGCTGGGTCTGTGGGGCGCCATATCGACGGCCATCAAGCATCAATTGTAATTGCTCCCCAATACCAAGTTTTCGGTTGAGTTCTATCTGAATCGGGATTAAGCCGCGATTACTACGAATGGTTTGATTATGAACTGGAGTCAACATGGTGAGGGCTAATTGAGTAGGAACCTCGCGCTTTGTGGTTTCGGTTTCTGCCTGAGTTTTGGCTGGCGTTGCCGTTTTAGTTGTAGAGGAAGCAGCAGCGTCAACCGGAGTTGAGGCCTCAAATTTAGGGGCGGGTGCTGAAGCTTGCACATCTGGCAGGCGAAGAGCCTCGGCATCTTGAGCGCTAGGGTTATCACTAAAGTGGAGCACGCCATCTTCATCTATCCAGGTATACACCGTTTGAGCAGAGCACGAGAGCGCGACTGTTAACCCGATTAGGAACAGTATGTTTTTCATATCTTTAGCCTCTTTTCACCGCTAGGTGATTTCACGTTTGGCGTTGGTTTTATTGTATTTAGCGCGACAGCCTCTGAGGGCTTTTGTTAAATGCCAATCACAGTAAGTTAATGCTCAGAAATAGCGCAGGAAAAAGGCTTGAGAACGAGGCAGCCCTGCTCGGCAAAAATAGTTTCGATAAGTAGCTATTCTACAATCAAAAAACCTAACGATGTTATCGAGTGTTTTAACAAGCTAGGCTGAGTAGTTATTTACTACGATTGGTATCTAGTATGGTACGAGGAAGCGGGGGGAGGGAGAATATAAAAAAGGCCCGCCTGCGAGGCGAGCCTAATATTTAGTCAGCGATTCTTACAAGGTTGCAGTAAGAAATGGCTTATCTCTACAGGAGATTAAACTGAGTAGTACAGTTCAAACTCAAGTGGGTGTGTAGCCATGTTCACGCGTTGTACGTCGTCAGATTTCAGAGTGATGTAAGAATCGATGAAATCGTCAGAGAATACGCCGCCAGCTGTTAGGAACTCACGGTCTTCGCTAAGCGCTGCTAGAGCTTCTTGTAGAGATTCTGCAACTGTTGGGATTTCAGCTGCTTCTTCTGCAGGAAGGTCGTATAGATCTTTATCCATAGCTTCGCCTGGGTGAATCTTGTTCTTGATGCCGTCAAGGCCAGCCATAAGCATTGCTGAGTAGCATAGGTATGGGTTAGCTGCTGGGTCACCAAAACGTAGCTCGATACGACGTGCTTTAGGGCTTGGTACTACTGGGATACGGATAGAAGCAGAACGGTTACGTGCTGAGTAAGCAAGCATTACAGGTGCTTCGAAACCAGGTACAAGACGCTTGTACGAGTTAGTTGATGGGTTAGCAAACGCGTTGATTGCACGAGCGTGCTTGATTACACCACCGATGTAGTAAAGAGCCATTTCAGATAGGCCGCCGTACTTATCACCAGCAAACAGGTTAACGCCGTCTTTTGCTAGAGATTGGTGAACGTGCATACCAGAACCGTTGTCACCAACTAGTGGCTTAGGCATGAATGTCGCTGTTTTACCAAATGCGTGAGCAACGTTGTGTACAACGTACTTGTAGATTTGAGTTTCATCAGCTTTCGCTGTTAACGTGTTGAAGCGAGTAGCGATTTCGTTTTGACCCGCAGTTGCTACTTCATGGTGGTGAGCTTCAACAACTAGGCCCATCTCTTCCATTACTAGACACATTGCTGAACGGATGTCTTGAGATGAATCTACTGGAGCTACTGGGAAGTAACCGCCTTTAACGCCAGGACGGTGACCTTTGTTACCGCCTTCGAAGTCAGAACCTGTGTTCCAAGCTGCTTCTACGTCATCGATCTTGAAGAAAGAACCAGACATGTCGTTTGAGAACTTAACGTCGTCAAATAGGAAGAATTCTGGCTCTGGACCAACTAGAACTGTGTCTGCGATACCTGTAGAACGTAGGTACTCTTCAGAACGTTTAGCGATAGAGCGTGGGTCACGGTCGTAGCCTTGCATTGTTGCAGGCTCAAGGATGTCACAACGGATGTTTAGTGTTGCGTCTTCTGTGAATGGGTCCAGTACAGCAGATGCTGCGTCTGGCATCATTACCATGTCAGATTCGTTAATGCCTTTCCAACCAGCTACTGAAGAGCCGTCAAACATTTTGCCTTCTTCGAAGAAGTCTGCATCAACTTGGTGAGAAGGAATAGAGATATGCTGCTCTTTACCTTTTGTATCAGTAAAACGTAAGTCGATAAATTTAACTTCGTTCTCTTGGATCAGGGATAGTACATTTTCTACTGACATCTTGGATAACCTCCAGTGTTATTAATTCGGTATTAGCTCGATTCGGTTGAAACTAGCATTGATTAATGTCTATAAGTGCATTAATCGATGCTGATTTATCTACTGCCAAAAACGTGCCAAAAAAATTATTCCATTAATTTCAATGATTTACTTGTTTTGCGATTTTTCTTAATCTGGTTTTTGCACCAAAATGATCTCTAGTTGCACTTTATTGGTGCAACTGTTTGTCTGTGCACCAATATGAGACATAAGCGAGCACCATTCAGCAATGAATTGCCTAAGTTGTCAATCCACTTTTGTTATTTTGCGGGAGATTTGGCTCGCCACTCGTAGGTGATACTTTTTTAGAGTCCTACGAATTTGGCTGCTCAACACTGTACTGAATCAAAGTTAAGCGGATATGAATCGCTAATAAAGAAAAAAGCCTTGGTTCAGATCACATATTTCTGGGTTTTTGTCTAGAATCTGGTATATTATTGACCGTTTTTTAAATCAAGCTAGCGGTTATTATCCAAACTTTTGAGATAAGTGACGGCTACTTTTATGAGTGAATCGAGAATCCATGTCTACTCCACAGATTGATAAGTTAAGAAATATCGCGATCATCGCGCACGTTGACCACGGTAAAACGACTTTGGTTGATAAACTGCTACAACAGTCAGGCACTCTTGAGTCTCGTGGTGAAGCTGAAGAGCGTGTCATGGATTCGAATGACATCGAAAAAGAGCGTGGCATTACCATTCTTGCTAAGAACACAGCAATCAACTGGAATGATTACCGCATCAACATCGTAGATACTCCGGGACACGCGGACTTCGGTGGTGAAGTTGAGCGTATCATGTCTATGGTTGACTCTGTTCTGCTTATCGTTGACGCAGTTGATGGCCCAATGCCTCAAACTCGTTTCGTAACGCAAAAAGCATTCGCACACGGTCTTAAGCCAATCGTTGTAATCAACAAGATTGACCGCCCAGGCGCTCGTCCTGATTGGGTTATGGATCAAGTATTCGACCTTTTCGACAACCTAGGTGCTACTGATGAGCAACTAGACTTCACAGTTGTTTACGCTTCAGCTCTAAACGGTTGGGCAACAATGACTGAAGGCGAAACTGGCGAGAACATGGAACCATTGTTCCAAGCTGTTGTTGATACAGTAGACGCGCCTGCAGTTGACCTTGACGGTCCACTACAAATGCAAATTTCGCAACTTGATTACAGCTCTTACGTAGGTGTTATCGGTGTTGCTCGTGTTACTCGTGGTTCTGTTAAACCAAACCAACAAGTAACTATCGTCAATGCAGAAGGCAAAAAACGTAACGGTAAAGTAGGTACAGTTCTTGGTTACCTAGGTCTTGACCGTCACGAAGTTGAGCAAGCTAACGCTGGCGACATCATTGCAATCACTGGTCTTGGTGAGCTGAAAATTTCAGACACTATCTGTGACGTAAACAATGTTGAAGCAATGACTCCGCTTTCTGTTGATGAACCAACAGTAACAATGACGTTCCAAGTAAACACTTCTCCGTTCGCGGGTAAAGAAGGTAAGTTCGTTACTTCACGTAACATCCTTGAGCGTCTAGAGAAAGAACTAGTACACAACGTTGCACTACGTGTTGAAGAAACTGATAACCCAGATCGTTTCCGTGTTTCAGGTCGTGGTGAACTTCACCTATCTATCCTGATCGAAAACATGCGTCGTGAAGGTTTCGAGCTAGCTGTATCTCGTCCAGAAGTTATCATCAAGAAAGACGAAGATGGCAACCTAACTGAACCGTTTGAAACTGTGACTATCGACGTGCTTGAAGAGCACCAAGGTGGCATCATGGAAAACATCGGTCTACGTAAAGGTGAGCTAACTGATATGTCTCCAGATGGCAAAGGCCGTGTTCGCATGGACTTCATGATGCCTTCTCGTGGTCTTATCGGTTTCCAAACTGAGTTCCTAACTCTAACGTCTGGTTCTGGTCTTCTTTACCACTCATTTGATCACTACGGTCCTCACAAAGGCGGCGTAATCGGTCAACGTAACAACGGTGTTCTAATCTCGAACGCAACTGGTAAAGCTCTGACTTACGCACTATTCAACCTACAAGAACGTGGTCGTCTATTTGCTGAGCACGCGGATGAAGTATACGAAGGTCAAATCATCGGTATTCACAACCGTTCAAACGACCTAACAGTAAACTGTCTGAAAGGTAAGCAGCTAACGAACGTTCGTGCATCTGGTACTGATGAAGCACAGGTTCTTTCGCCACCTATCCGTCACACTCTAGAGCAAGCTCTTGAGTTCATCGACGAAGACGAACTAGTAGAAGTAACGCCAGTAAGCATTCGTATCCGTAAGAAGCTTCTTACTGAAAACGAACGTAAGCGTGCAGCACGTCCAGCTAAGGCTTAATTGCCAGCTGACTAGCTTCTAGCTAACAAGCAATACGTTTTAGAATAAGTAAGAAAGCCCCGAGTAGCCTAGCTGCTCGGGGCTTTTGTTTTTTAGTTTGTTTAGATACGGTTAAACGAGATTTCGTCATCCTCAAGAGGGAGGAACGACCGAGTTGGGGATCTAGCTTTTGATACATAAGTAACGCTCAACGAATTGAAGCCGTTCTTCGACTGGCATAAACGGCACTTCAACCACCTCATAGCCAAGTTCTTGGTAGACTCTTTCTAAAGCGTGGTGAATCTCTAGCGCTTCCTCAAACGGATAAGGTCTCACATCATCTTGGACATAAATTGAAGCCTCAGGGCGACAGAACAACACTTGGGGGTGATAACCTTGGCTCGCTTCTCGGTAGGTTGTGTTTATCTCTAGTTTCGCCTGAGCCAAGTAGCCACAGATATCTGGAATGGCGCGATCGAGAAAGGCAACAGGATGCTGACTGGCTTGGTCTTTGTGTTCGCTCATGACGGTTAAACATAGGCGAGCAAAGCCTGGAAGGTCTAACCAAGGTAAGATACCGTTCTCAAGTTGGCTCTGCTGTTCTATTAACTGGCGAGAGGACTCAGCGAAGGTTGGGTAACCCATGTCGCCCAAGGCATTAATCAGTGTTGTCTTCCCGGCTCCGGGGCCGCCAGTAATAATGATCGGTTGCATCGTGTTCTTTATCTGTAGCGCTACTTCTGGTTCAGTTGAGCTAGGAACTTATCCGATTCTGCTATTGCAGCATTCATCTGTTCTATCGCGTAGGCGATGTCTTTTTCTAAGCTCATAAATTCGCCCTGCAACGAACCAACGGCACTCGCATTGAGGTTATGCTTTAGATAAAGCGTGTTGTCGCGAAGAGTGTTGAGTACCGGATCCATTTTCTTCTCAGCTCTTTTCATTGCTGATAGCATGGTTTGGTAAGACGATTTGGTTTCACGCAGCTTTTTCTCACTTGAACGACGCAGTGAATCACTGGTGTAGAGATCTAACTCACCCTGCCACTCTTCAAATAGCGCATCGGACACATCTTCAATCGCAGCAATGCGGTCACTGACATTTTGTGCGGCTTTCTCGCTGTCTTGGTATTTATCATTAATCTTGTTGTACATGTCTTCAAGGTCGCCACCACTGAAGTTAGTCAGGCTGCTGAGTGCTTCAAGTGCGCTGGTAAACTCTTCCTGAGCATCCTGCTGTGACTCTTTCGCGTCTTCTACTCTGTCGACCATAATGTCACGTTTGTGGTAACCCACTTGCTCCATTGCGGAGTAATAAGCTGATTGGCATCCAGTAAGAGTAAAAATAGAGAGGACTATAACTATTAAATAAGGCATCCTAGTTTCCTATAGTTAAATAATATCAATCGTAGTAAATAACTGCCCAACCTAGCTTGTTAAAATGCTCGATAACGGCGTTAGAATTTTTGATTGTAGAATAACTACTTATCAAAAAATCTGCCTTGTTCTCAAGCCTTTTTCCTGCGCTATTTTTGAACATTTACTTACTGTGATTAATATGTCGGAATATTAATTAGGACTATGAACGAGTTACAAGGGAGTTACAAGTTGAAGATAAAAAAGGTCGCCACACTCAGTATTCAGTTTTCTCGCTATCTTTTGGCGCGAATGACGCACGATAGAGTCAACGTGAATGCGGGCTACTTGGCGTACATTACTTTGCTCTCGATCGTACCGATGTTGACGGTTCTGCTCTCTATCTTGTCGTCATTCTCCATCTTTGCTGATGTTGGTATCGTGATTCAAAACTTCGTTATTACCAACTTTGTTCCCGCGTCTGGGGATGCCGTACACGGTGCCTTGTTAGAGTTCGTTGCCAATACCGGAAAAATGACGGCGGTCGGTAGTGTGTTCTTATTCATTGCAGCGCTGATGCTGATCTCGAATATTGATAAGAACTTAAACTACATCTGGCGTGTCGACGAGAAGCGACGTGCGGTGCTGTCTTTCTCTATGTACTGGATGGTGCTCACGCTTGGACCTATTTTAGTTGGGGCGAGCATTGCAGCCACTTCTTATGTGACATCATTGAGCTTGTTGCAAAACGAAGTGGTGTCTGGCGCCTTTAATACCGTAATTCGCAAACTGCCTTTGATTCTCTCTTTCTTTGCGTTTTTCGGTCTGTACCTGTTGGTTCCCAACAAAAAGATACACTTTTCTCATGCGGCTGCAGGTTCTCTAGTGGCGGCTCTGTTGTTCGAACTCAGTAAGAAAGGCTTCGCGGCCT
The DNA here is from genome assembly GCF_041471965.1 of Vibrio sp. 10N.261.51.A3. Lineage (NCBI taxonomy): Bacteria > Pseudomonadati > Pseudomonadota > Gammaproteobacteria > Vibrionales > Vibrionaceae > Vibrio > Vibrio sp. 10N.261.51.A3. Next base: position 49,034 of record NZ_JBFRPK010000029.1, on the reverse strand, counting down.
ACATTACTCAATTCCCTTCTTACCAGTTGATTTATGGCGCATTGGCGGCAATACCAATTCTTTTTGTCTGGGTTTATTTGTGCTGGTTGATTGTGCTAGTGGGTGCTGAGGTGACCGCTGCATTGGGTGAGCAGGAACAGTGGAGTGACTCGAAAGAAATGGTACACTCTTCGGATAACGACAAAATCACAGAGCAAGGAAACAACAGTGATAGCACTGATCCAGAGAGTAAGTGAAGCTGCCGTCCGTGTTGATGGCGAATTAGTTGGTGAGATTGAACAAGGCTTATTAGTTTTGTTAGGCGTAGAAAAAGGTGACGACGAAGCCAAAGCCAAACGTTTGATGGAACGAGTGACCACTTATCGTGTCTTTGGAGACGAAGACGATAAAATGAACCTCAACGTGAAGCAAGTAGAAGGTAAGGTATTAGTGGTGTCTCAATTCACTCTGCCGGCCGATACCAAGAAAGGGACTCGAGCAGGGTTCTCTCGTGGTGCTCACCCAGAAGATGCTGAGCGTCTTTATAACTATTTCTCTGACCAGTGTGAATCAGTGTTACCAACGGAACGTGGCCGATTCGCAGCCGACATGAAAGTGTCTTTGGTTAATGATGGCCCAGTGACATTCTGGCTGCAGGTTTAGGCTTAAAGGAATAAGCATGTTTAAACTCATAACACCAACCACCGAAAATCAGCTAAACAAGTATTACCATTTTCGTTGGCAGATGCTCCGTGAACCTTGGCGAATGCCGGTAGGTTCTGAGCGCGATGAATATGACCCAATGAGTCACCATCGCATGATTGTTGATGGTCGTGGTCGCCCGATGGCGATTGGTCGTCTGTATATCACCCCAGATCTGGAAGGTCAGATCCGCTATATGGCGGTGAAGAAATCTCGCCAAAGTAAAGGCATGGGTTCGTTGATTCTAGTCGCACTTGAGTCATTGGCTCGCCAAGAGGGTGCTAAGCGCTTGGTGTGTAATGCACGTGAAGATGCGATCTCATTCTATGAGAAGAATGAATTTGAACGTCGCGGTGAGATTAACGATCAACGTGGCCCTGTGCGTCACCAACAGATGGTTAAGCATCTTGACCCAATGGCAGACGTTCTACGCAAGCCTGAGTGGTGTAATGAGCTTCAGCAGCGCTGGGAACATCAGATCCCGATCAGTGACAAGATGGGCATCAAGATCAACCAATACACGGGTTATCAGTTTGAATGTAGTGCTCAGTTGAACCCAAACCTTAATCCTCACAACACCATGTTTGCAGGCTCAGCTTTCACCTTAGCGACATTAACAGGCTGGGGAATGACTTGGTTGTTGATGAAAGAGCGTGGACTTACTGGTGATATCGTTCTGGCTGACAGTAATATTCGTTATCGTCACCCGGTTGAGCAAAACCCAGTTGCTGCTACTTCATTGGATGGAATCAGTGGTGATTTAGATCGTCTCGCTTCAGGTCGAAAGGCTCGTATCATTATCCACGTGACCATTCATAGCGGCGATGTGGAAGCGGTAGAGTTTACGGGAACCTATATGCTGATCCCTGACTACAAAAAGCGATTATCAACAGACTCCAACGTAAACGTATAGCTGACACTGGCTAACAGATACAGATTAAAGATACAAGGCGCTACTCCTGTGGAGTGGCGCTTTTTTGTTGGCAGTCGTTAATCTCCGAATACTCAGCTTGGGTGAGCTTTCCTGAGATTTGATGACATGGGTCCGATAGGGTAATCGAGAGGGTGTGTTGCTCGGCTTTAAGCAAGTCGAGTTCTCCAGAAGCCTCGCCATTGAGCGTTTGAACCCTTTGTTCGCCTTGCTCTGCTGCTGACGTACCAATAATGTGCATCGGTTCGAGAGTGAAGCGCCCACGGTCAAAATGCGCATTAAGCTCTGGAATTTCAAACACGTTATCAGTCGATGTTTCAGAAAGCTTATCGTTAAAGGTCATCACACCCTGGCGAACGCTGCCAGTGAGTTGCCCTGTGGTTGAGTAACCGAGCATCAGTGAGTCGCCATATAAACCTGCGGCTTGAAGTTCAAACTCGCCATAGCCGGTTGCATCGAGTGGTAATTCAAGTCGCTGCAGCATAGGCGCAATGGGTAACCCATCGGCAGAAATATCTAAGCTCCATGGCTTGCTGATTTGGTTAAAATCGAGCGTTGCATTGGCTTCAATGTAGCCATTCCTGAGTGGTGCAAACAGACGAGTCAGCGTCCATTTTCCTTGTTCGCTATTCATCTCAACCACAGGCTGTGCGCTGAGAATATTTTGGTAGCTGGCATCATTGGCGCTCGCCATCAGCTTCCCTTGCCACAAGCCCAGTTTTCTATCTTGCAGCAGTTGAACTTGATGCCCCTCGACATGTAATCCAGAGACCTGCCAGTAAGGCGTTTGTGCTAGTTGGATAAGTTGGCTGCGTTCTATATTAAGTCGGTTAATCTCGACGTTCTGGAGCTGTGTGAGCCAAGGCAATAGGCGAGCGGCCGGTAGAGGGCTATCTTGGTTTTCGGTAATCCACTTGATGCCTTGCAGGTCGAGCTGCGCCAATTGAATGCTGCTAGGGGCGACTTCGCCATTGAGCTGAACAGTGCCCTGCAGGAATTGAGTATAGAAATCCTCAATCAGAATCCGGTTTGCTTCTAGGTTGAGCTTGAGGCTTGGCTCGATGAACATGTCATCATCAATGGTCACTCCTTCTGCCTGTAGAGAAAAAATGGCTTTCTGTTGTTTCCAGATTTCAAAAGGCAGTTGGATATTTTCTAATGAGGCATCAAAGGCAGCGAGGTGGCCATCTTGCCACTCTACGTCGCTACGCAGAATATCTAAGCTATTGATGTGATTAATCTTAATGCCTGCAACATCCCACTCTTTGCTTAGTAGGTTTTGGGTCTGTTTCTGATTGAGTCGTAAGCCATCGACGGTCACATTCACCAACGACCAATCTTGTTGATACTGCTCTGCTTGTCCGGAAATCTTGGCGCCACGCCAGTCAAACGAAGCACCATAAAGGGTGCTGTCGCTAGGTTTTAAGTCTAGGTCAATCAACAGATTATCGAATGCCTCACCTTGCCAATACAGTTGTGAGGCAGAGAGTTGGGTTTTTCCATAAGGTAGCAGCGAGTTATCGTTGTTCCACGTTGGGGCGGAGATCTGCAGGTCGATGCCTCGCGCATTAAACTCTGGCGTCGAAAAGTCGAGATTGTTGATGGCCAGCTGGTGGAGCTTGATGTTTGGTTGGGTAAATAAAGAAGTCAGTGTTTTTAGATCGTCTGCCTCTAATTGTAGGCCGCTGATCAAAACAGATTCAAAGACCAGTTTGGCCTCTGTCATCGAGCTGGGGCTGAACCAAAGATCGATCTTGTCGATATACAGAGGTGTTTGCTTTTCTGGTTGGCTTTGGGTAATGCCCATTAAGGTGATGTGATAAGGCGCCTGATACTCAACATCTTCAATGAATACAGGTTGTTCAATCGTATGTTTGATAAAAAAGTTGGCAACATCCGCACGGTATTGGGTCTGCAGGCTTAATAGCAGCGCTGCGATAGTTGCAACGGCGATAGCCAACACAATGCCGAACACCATGAATACCTTTTTCATTCCCTGAAAGCCTTAAATTTCAATAGTCTTAAAACAGAGTGGAACAAAAAGGGTCAAGCATCAACAAAAAAGCCCCTCAAAAGAGGGGCTTGCTACAAAAATATCATTTTAAATTGGGCGTTTGCTTTTGGCTAAGCCCGAGCAGATGGTTGGATTAGTCCAGTTGAGGACCAGCTGCAACCAGTGACTTACCTTCAGCGTTGTCTGTGTACTTATCAAAGTTGTTGATGAAGCGCTCGGCTAGATCTTTCGCTTTGCTTTCCCATTGTAGAGGGTCAGTGTACGTATCGCGTGGGTCAAGGATCGCTGGGTCAACATCGTGCAGCGCTAGTGGCACTTCTAGGTTAAACATAGGGATAACCTTAGTTTCAGCGTTGTCGATTGAGCCATCTAGGATAGCGTCGATGATGCCTCGCGTATCTTGGATAGAGATACGTTTACCAGTACCGTTCCAACCTGTGTTCACTAGGTAAGCTTCAGCGCCAGCTGCTTCCATACGCTTCACAAGCACTTCAGCGTACTGAGTTGGGTGGAGAGTTAAGAATGCCGCACCAAATGCAGCAGAGAACGTTGGCGTTGGCTCAGTAATACCACGCTCAGTGCCCGCTAGTTTTGCAGTGAAGCCAGATAGGAAGTGGTACTTCGTTTGTTCTGGAGTCAGTTTAGATACTGGCGGTAGAACACCAAATGCATCAGCGGTCAGGAAGATAACCTTTTGAGCGTGACCGGCTTTTGATACTGGTTTAACGATGTTATCGATGTGGTGAATCGGGTAAGAAACACGAGTGTTCTCAGTTTTTGAACCGTCATCAAAATCGATAGAACCATCGCCACGAACCGTTACGTTCTCTAGTAGTGCATCACGACGGATTGCGTTGTAGATTTCAGGTTCAGCTTCTTTAGATAGACGAATTGTCTTCGCGTAACAACCACCTTCAAAGTTGAAGATACCATCGTCATCCCAACCGTGCTCATCATCACCGATTAGCTCACGTTTAGGATCGGTTGATAGGGTTGTTTTACCAGTGCCTGATAGACCGAAGAAAATAGCGACATCGCCTTTCTCGCCAACGTTTGCACTACAGTGCATTGAAGCAATACCTTGTAGAGGTAGTAGGTAGTTCATCATTGCGAACATACCTTTTTTCATCTCACCGCCGTACCAAGTACCACCGATGATCTGAACACGTTCAGTCAGGTTGAAAGCGACAAAGTTCTCAGAGTTTAGACCTTGTTTCTCCCAGTTAGGGTTGGTTGTTTTAGCACCGTTCATTACCACGAAATCAGGTTCGAACGTTGCTAGTTCTTCGTCGGTTGGACGAATGAACATGTTCTTAACGAAGTGCGCTTGCCACGCTACTTCAGTGATAATACGCACACTTAAACGCGTATCTGGGTTAGCACCACAATAACCGTCGATGACAAACAGACGCTTGCCAGATAGCTGAGTTGTTACAAGCTCTTTCAGCTCATTCCATACTTCAGTTGTAATCGGTTTGTTGTCATTTTTGCCTTGATCTGACCACCACATGGTATCGCGGGTCGTGTCATCTTTAACAATGTACTTATCTTTTGGTGAGCGGCCAGTAAAGATACCAGTGTCTACCGCAACAGAGCCTAGTTCCGTTACTACGCCTTTTTCGTAGCCTTCCAAACCTGGCAGTGTTTCTTCAACGAATAACTGCTCGTAGCTAGGATTACGAAGAACTTCAGTAACGCCAGTCAGTCCGTGCTTAGTTAGATCAATTTGTGCAGCCTTTGTATGTTCCATAACGGTCATAGGTGCTCCTTGTAGGATATTTTGTAGGGATTTTGTATTAATTTTTTATTGTTATCTGCTCACCATGCTAGCAACGAGACTCGGGGGAAACAGGGATATAGCTCAAAAAATATCCATATTAGCCATGGGGTTTTAAGCGTCTCGTCACATATTAGCCCAACTAGTCTATCCTGTACGCAAACCTTTGCGCTAGGGGCGAGAACATTATTAATTGATTAAAATTAAGCGGTGATTTTATTACGAGATGTTACGGAGTTTGCGCTATTTTGATCACAAAAAAGGCCAGCTGAGTGCTGACCTTTTTGGGGTAAATTACGTGTTTTTGGTACGCCGTAAATTAATGAACCGTATTGCTGCCTTTATCTGCCGCTTCTGCGTAAAGAGCATCTACATCATTTTTGTCGAACGAGTAGTTTGTGCCACAGTAATCGCAGTGTAGTCCAACGCTTCCTTCGGTGCTTAGGATGTCGTAGATCTCTTCTTGAGCAACAGTAATGATTGCTGCTGCACTTCGATCGCGTGAACAGCCACAGAAGAACTCAACCGGTTGTGGTGTGAATAGCTGTACTTTCTCTTGGTTGTACAAACGGTAAAGCAGTTCGTTCGCTTCTAGAGTGAATAGCTCTTCGTTTTTCACGGTGTCTGTTAGTTGCTCTAGGTGCTCGAAGTCGTCTGGAGTACCGGTGCCGTCAGGCATTACTTGTAGCAACATACCTGCAGCGTGTGCTTTGCCTTCATGCTCGCCAGTGCGCAGCCATAGACGAGTCTTAAGCTGTTCAGAGTTAGCGAAGTAGCCTTCAAGCACTTGTGCAAGCGTGTCACCTTCCAGACCAACGATACCTTGGTAACGCTCACCTTTCTTAGGATCGATAGTGATCACTAGATGACCTTTACCCATTAGGGCGTGTAGACCTGCGTCGTCTGCGATATCGCCTTCAAAGCGAGCAACACCACGGATCTTCTGATCGTGATCGCCATTGATAACTGCTAGAGATACTGGGCCGTCACCTTGCAGCTGCATCGTGATAGAACCTTCAAACTTTAGGGTCGCCGTTAGTAGCGTCGTTGAAACCAGTAGCTCACCCAACAGCTTTTGTACTGGAGCTGGGTATTCCTTGCTAGAAATAATCTGTTGGTACGCTTCGTCCATCTGTACCAATTCACCACGTACTGATAGGTCTTCAAATAGGTAGCGATTTAAAACATTACTTGTAGACATTGGGTCTGCCATTTGGCTATTCCTTCTAGCTTATTGAGTCTTGAACTTGATGATGTCACGACGTTGCTTTTTATCTGGGCGACGTTCTGGTGCTGGGCTATGAGCATTTAGCTTGCGCTGTTGTGCAAACTCTTCTCTTTTTGCCAAGCTTTCGGTGGTTTCTTCATAGAGGGTTTGAGCGATCGGAGCTCCACCACGATGGGCTGAGATTTTCTCGATCGTTACCGTCTTTTCTTCATTACCTTGGCGCAGTGTAATCACAGCCCCAAGTTCGACAATTTTACTTGGCTTGCTGCGCTGACCATTATAGTGGACTTTGCCACCATCGACCATGTTGCGAGCAATAGACCGGGTTTTGTAAAAACGAGCTGCCCACAACCATTTATCGAGTCTGACAGCTTCATTAGCAGTTTTCATATAGGGCTGTGCCTTATTAAGTGAGAAATGAATGCGGTTTAACTGTAACGAACAGTGCGCAACATGTTTTTGATGATGCTTATCACATTAAGTAGAAGCTTAAAGTGGAGGCGGTTGGCATTTTTTTCAAGTCATAATACAAAATAGCCATGTTATGCCGATTTATCGATTTGCTATGATATAGTTCAGGATCTTATTGCTTAAATAAGCTTGGTATCGAACGAATGAATAAAAAAGCTGAAAGTTTAATGATTTGCAGCGTTTGTCGTCATGAAAAGGGACTAGGAAAGTGAACTTTTTAGAGCTCAAAAATCGCGTAGGGAATTCTCCTATGTTGAGCCGCTTATTAGAGAATGGATTTGTACTTCAGCAGAAACTAAGCTTAGCGACCTGTTGTGTATTGATTGCAGCTTCCGCATGGATCTTAGGGCAGCTTGCATGGTTTATCGAACCTGCTGAGCAAACTATCGCGCCTTGGACAGCAACGGCTTCATCGTCTTCAGCACCTCAATCGACCCTTGATATCTCTTCTTTGCAGCAGAGCAACATGTTTGGTGCTTACAACCCAAGCACGCCCGCTGTGGTTGAACAGCAAGTTATCCAAGATGCGCCTAAGACGCGATTAAACCTCGTTTTAGTGGGTGCAGTCGCGAGCTCGAATCCAAAACTGAGCTTAGCGGTGATCGCCAATCGCGGCACGCAAGCGACCTACGGAATTAATGAAGAGATTGAAGGCACTCGAGCCAAGTTAAAAGCGGTATTAATCGACCGCGTTATCATTGATAACTCAGGACGAGACGAAACCTTGATGCTTGAAGGTATTGAGTACAAGCGTTTGGCTGTATCAGCGCCTGCGCCACCTCGTAGCTCTTCTTCGGTTCGTGGTAATAATCCGGCTTCAGCAGAAGAGAAGCTTGATGAAATTAAAGCGAAGATAATGAAAGATCCGCAACAAATCTTCCAATATGTTCGACTGTCTCAGGTGAAGCGTGACGATAAAGTGATCGGTTATCGTGTGAGCCCTGGCAAAGATTCAGAACTTTTTAACTCTGTTGGGCTCCAAAACGGAGATATTGCCACTCAGTTAAATGGACAAGACCTGACAGACCCTGCTGCTATGGGCAACATATTCCGTTCCATCTCAGAACTAACAGAGCTAAATCTGGTGGTCGAGAGAGATGGTCAACAACATGAAGTGTTTATTGAATTTTAAAACTTTGCGTCTAACGAAGGACGAAAGTGTAGGAGAAGTACGTGAAGCATTGGTTTAAGAAAAGTGCATGGTTATTGGCAGGAAGCTTAATCTGCACACCCGCAGCCATCGCGAGTGATTTTAGTGCCAGCTTTAAAGGCACTGATATTCAAGAGTTTATTAATATTGTTGGTCGTAACCTAGAGAAGACGATCATCGTTGACCCTTCGGTGCGCGGAAAAATCGATGTACGCAGCTACGACGTACTCAATGAAGAGCAATATTACAGCTTCTTCCTAAACGTATTGGAAGTGTATGGCTACGCGGTTGTCGAAATGGACTCGGGTGTTCTTAAGATCATCAAGGCCAAGGATTCGAAAACATCGGCAATTCCAGTCGTTGGAGACAGTGATACGATCAAAGGCGACAACGTGGTGACACGTGTTGTGACGGTTCGTAATGTCTCGGTGCGTGAACTTTCTCCTCTGCTTCGTCAACTAAACGACAATGCTGGCGCGGGTAACGTTGTGCACTACGACCCAGCCAATATCATCTTGATTACCGGTCGTGCGGCGGTAGTGAACCGTTTAGCAGAAATCATCAAGCGTGTTGACCAAGCGGGTGATAAAGAGATTGAAGTCGTTGAGCTAAAGAATGCATCAGCGGCAGAAATGGTGCGCATTGTTGATGCTCTAAGCAAAACCACAGATGCGAAGAATACGCCTGCATTTCTACAGCCTAAATTGGTTGCCGATGAGCGTACCAATGCGATTCTTATCTCAGGTGACCCTAAGGTACGTAGCCGTTTAAGAAGGTTGATTGAACAGCTTGATGTGGAAATGGCAACCAAGGGCAACAACCAAGTAATTTACCTTAAATACGCCAAAGCAGAAGATTTAGTCGATGTGCTGAAAGGCGTGTCGGACAACTTGCAATCAGAAAAGCAATCTTCAACCAAAGGCAGCTCATCGCAACGTAACCAAGTGATGATCTCCGCTCACAGTGATACCAACTCGTTGGTGATTACCGCACAACCGGACATCATGAATGCGCTTCAAGATGTGATCGCACAGTTGGATATTCGTCGTGCTCAAGTATTGATTGAAGCCCTAATTGTCGAGATGGCAGAGGGTGATGGCATTAACCTTGGTGTGCAATGGGGTAACCTTGATACTGGTGCTGTGATTCAGTATGGCAACACAGGTGCGTCAATCGGTGGCGTAATGGTTGGTTTAGAAGAAGCGAAAGACACTGAAACGACCACCGCAGTCTATGATGATAATGGCGCCTTTTTGCGTAATGAAACGACCACAGAATCCGGTGACTACTCAACGTTAGCTTCTGCTCTTTCTGGCGTTAATGGCGCGGCAATGAGCGTAGTGATGGGTGACTGGACTGCCTTGATCAGTGCAGTAGCGACCGATTCAAATTCAAATATCCTATCTTCTCCAAGTATCACCGTGATGGATAACGGCGAAGCGTCGTTCATTGTGGGCGAAGAGGTGCCTGTTTTAACTGGCTCTACCGCAGGTTCAAGTAACGATAATCCATTCCAAACGGTTGATCGTAAAGAAGTGGGTATCAAGCTTAAAGTGGTGCCACAAATCAACGAAGGTGACTCGGTTCAGCTGCAAATAGAACAAGAAGTATCGAACGTATTAGGCGCGAACGGTGCGGTTGATGTGCGTTTTGCTAAGCGTCAGCTAAATACCTCAGTGATTGTTCAAGACGGTCAAATGCTGGTGCTTGGTGGTCTGATTGACGAGCGAGCGCTGGAAAGTGAATCTAAGGTGCCATTCTTGGGTGATATCCCATTGCTAGGTCACTTGTTCAAATCTACCAGCACTCAGGTTGAGAAAAAGAACCTAATGGTATTCATTAAGCCAACCATCATTCGTGATGGCATGACAGCCGATGGTATCACTCAGCGTAAATACAACTTCATCCGTGCTGAGCAGTTGTACAAGGCTGAGCAAGGGCTGAAATTAATGGCAGACGATAACATCCCGGTATTGCCTAAATTTGGCGAAAGCATGAATTACCCGGCTGAACTTCAAGCCTTCATTGATCAGATGGAAACAGAATAATGGCTGAATTGGTAGGGGCGGCACGTACTTATCAGCGCTTGCCGTTTAGCTTTGCGAATCGCTATAAGATGGTGTTGGAGTATCAACATCCAGAGCGCGCACCGATACTTTATTATGTTGAGCCACTGAAATCGGCGGCGATCATTGAAGTGAGTCGTGTTGTGAAAAATGGTTTCACGCCACAAGCGATTACTCTCGATGAGTTTGATAAAAAACTGACCGATGCTTATCAGCGTGACTCGTCAGAAGCTCGTCAGCTCATGGAAGACATTGGTGCTGATAGTGATGACTTCTTCTCACTAGCGGAAGAACTGCCTCAAGACGAAGACTTACTTGAATCAGAGGATGATGCACCAATCATCAAGTTAATCAATGCGATGCTGGGTGAGGCGATCAAAGAGGGTGCTTCGGATATTCATATCGAAACCTTTGAGAAATCACTGTCGATCCGTTTCCGTATTGATGGTGTGCTGCGTGATGTGTTGGCGCCGAGCCGTAAACTGGCTCCGCTGTTAGTTTCGCGTGTAAAGGTTATGGCTAAATTGGATATTGCGGAAAAACGTGTGCCACAAGATGGTCGTATTTCTCTGCGTATTGGTGGTCGAGCGGTCGATGTTCGTGTATCAACCATGCCTTCATCACACGGTGAGCGTGTGGTAATGCGTCTGTTGGATAAGAACGCTACTCGTCTAGACCTGCACAGTTTAGGCATGACGGCCGAGAACCACGAAAATTTCCGCAAGCTTATTCAGCGCCCACACGGCATTATCTTGGTTACCGGCCCTACAGGTTCTGGTAAATCAACGACTTTGTACGCTGGCCTGCAAGAGCTCAACAGCAACGAGCGCAATATCTTAACCGTTGAAGACCCAATCGAATTCGATATCGATGGCATTGGCCAAACGCAGGTAAACCCTAAGGTTGATATGACCTTTGCGCGTGGTTTACGTGCCATTCTTCGTCAAGATCCCGATGTGGTCATGATTGGTGAGATACGTGACTTAGAGACCGCAGAGATTGCTGTTCAAGCCTCTTTGACGGGTCACTTGGTAATGTCGACTCTTCACACCAATACGGCAATCGGTGCGATTACACGTCTACGAGATATGGGCATCGAACCCTTTTTGATTTCTTCGTCGCTGCTGGGTGTTTTGGCTCAGCGCTTAGTTCGCACCCTGTGTAACGACTGTAAAGAACCTTACGAAGCGGATAAAGAACAGAAGAAGCTGTTTGGGTTGAAGAAGAAAGACAGCCTGACGCTTTACCATGCCAAAGGGTGTGAAAACTGCAGCCACAAAGGCTATCGAGGCCGTACCGGTATTCATGAACTCTTGATGATTGACGATTCGGTACAAGAGCTGATTCACAGTGAAGCTGGTGAACAGGCAATTGAGAAAGCAATTCGTGGCACAACACCAAGTATTCGAGATGATGGCTTGAGCAAAGTTCTGAAAGGGGTAACGTCCCTAGAAGAAGTGATGCGCGTGACCAAGGAAGTCTAGTATGGCGGCATTTGAATACAAAGCACTGGATGCCAAGGGTAAAAGTAAAAAGGGCTCGATTGAAGCGGATAACGCTCGTCAGGCTCGCCAACGCTTAAAAGAACAAGGCTTGATGCCGGTTGAGATGACCGAAGCTAAAGCTAAAACGGCGAAAGGTGCACAGCCCTCGACCAGTTTTAAGCGTGGTATCAGCACGCCTGACCTTGCTTTGATTACTCGCCAAATTTCCACCTTGGTGCAATCAGGCATGCCGCTAGAAGAGTGCTTGAAAGCCGTTGCCGAACAGTCTGAAAAACCTCGTATTCGAACCATGTTACTGGCGGTTCGTTCGAAGGTGACGGAAGGTTATTCGCTAGCGGATAGCTTGGCTGATTACCCTCACATCTTTGATGAACTGTTTAGAGCTATGGTCGCAGCTGGTGAGAAGTCGGGTCACTTAGATGCGGTATTGGAGCGACTGGCCGATTACGCAGAAAACCGTCAGAAGATGCGCTCTAAGCTGCTGCAAGCGATGATCTACCCAGTCGTGCTAGTGGTGTTTGCGGTGACGATTGTTTCGTTCCTGTTGGCAACCGTGGTACCTAAGATCGTTGAACCTATTATCCAAATGGGCCAAGAACTTCCTCAATCGACACAATTTTTATTAGCATCGAGTGAATTTATCCAGAATTGGGGCATCCAACTACTGTTGTTGATCATCGGTGTGATTGTGTTGATTAAGACCGCGCTGAAAAAGCCGGGCGTTCGTATGAGTTGGGATCGCAAGCTATTAAGCATTCCACTGATCGGCAAGATCGCGAAAGGGATTAATACCTCTCGTTTTGCACGAACACTCTCTATCTGTACCTCGAGTGCGATTCCTATCCTTGAAGGGATGAAGGTGGCGGTAGATGTGATGTCGAATCACCATGTGAAGCAGCAAGTACTGCAGGCGTCAGACAGTGTTAGAGAGGGGGCAAGCCTGCGTAAAGCGCTCGATCAAACCAAACTCTTCCCTCCGATGATGCTGCATATGATCGCCAGTGGTGAGCAAAGTGGTCAGTTAGAGCAAATGCTAACAAGAGCGGCAGATAACCAGGACCAAAGCTTTGAGTCGACCGTGAATATCGCGCTAGGTATTTTTACGCCAGCACTTATCGCTTTGATGGCAGGCTTAGTGCTGTTCATTGTGATGGCGACTCTGATGCCGATGCTTGAAATGAATAATTTGATGAGTGGTTAACCAACTGCTCATAAGACGTTAGTTTTTGGATGAGCGAGAAGAAGGACACTATTACCTTCACTCGTTGTCTGTAATTTGGAGAAAATAATGAAAAACAGAATGAAGAAACAATCAGGCTTTACCCTATTAGAAGTGATGGTTGTTGTGGTTATCCTTGGCGTATTGGCGAGCTTTGTTGTACCTAACCTATTGGGTAACAAAGAGAAGGCTGACCAACAAAAAGCCATCACTGATATTGTGGCGCTAGAGAACGCGCTAGATATGTACAAACTGGATAACAGCGTTTACCCAACAACGGATCAAGGTCTTGATGCATTGGTTTCTAAGCCAAGCAGCCCAGAGCCTCGTAACTACCGCGACGGTGGCTACATCAAGCGTCTGCCAAACGACCCATGGGGTAACGAGTACCAATACCTAAGCCCTGGTGATAACGGCACTATTGATATTTTCACTCTTGGTGCTGATGGCCAAGAAGGTGGTGAAGGTATTGCGGCGGATATCGGCAACTGGAACATGCAGGATTTCCAATAAGCTTCAGCTTATTGTTTGATTCGTTATTGATGCTTGATACGTTATTGATGGTAGGACGTAAACAGATGGAGTCTAAAGGTGAAAACTAAGCAAACACAGCCAGGTTTCACCTTGATTGAGATTCTCTTGGTGTTGGTACTACTGTCAGTAACGGCGGTTGCGGTGATCGCGACCATTCCTACCAATAGCAAAGATGTTGCTAAAAAATACGCTCAAAGCTTTTATCAGCGAGTTCAATTACTCAATGAAGAGGCTATTTTGAGCGGCTTAGATTTTGGCGTTCGAGTTGATGAAAAGAAATCGACCTATGTACTGATGGCGCTTAAGTCTGAAGGCTGGCAAGAAGTCGATTTTGAAAAAATCCCCTCTTTAACTGAACTACCGGAAGAACTCGCATTGTCACTGACCTTAGGTGGTGGCGCATGGGAAGACGATGATCGGTTGTTCAACCCAGGAAGCTTGTTTGATGAAGATATGTTTGCTGATCTTGAAGAGGAAAAGAAGCCGAAACCACCACAGATCTACATCTTGTCGAGTGCTGAAATGACGCCATTTGTATTGTCGTTTTATCCAAATACCGGAGACACCATACAAGATGGTTGGCGTATTCGAGTATTGGACAATGGTGTGATTCGACTGCTAGAACCGGGAGAAGAAGATGAAGAGGAATAACCGTTCTCCTTATCGTTTTCGTGGTATGCCCCTTGGTTCTCGAGGAATGACGCTGCTTGAGGTATTGGTTGCGCTCGCTATCTTTGCGACTGCGGCGATCAGTGTGATTCGTGCTGTTACTCAGCACATCAATACCCTCAGTTATCTCGAAGAAAAAACCTTCGCGGCTATGGTCGTTGATAATCAAATGGCTTTGGTGATGCTGCATCCTGAGAAGCTAAAAAAAGCGCAGGGCACACAAGAGTTGGCCGAGAGAGAGTGGTTTTGGAAGGTCACGCCAATCGATACTAGCGATGATTTATTAAAGGCGTTTGATGTGAGTGTGGCAACCAGTAAACAAGCTTCTCCAGTGGTCACGGTGCGCAGCTATGTGGTCAAGTAAAAGCGTGTCGTTAGCTCAGAGCAAGTCGCTAAGTAAGAGCATGTCCGCCAATAAGCGTGTGCCTCGTAAACAAGGACTATCTTCGAAAGGGAGAGGCTTTACCTTAATTGAGGTTTTGGTCTCGATCGCTATCTTTGCCACGTTAAGCATGGCGGCTTATCAGGTAGTAAATCAGGTTCAGCGCAGCAACGAGCTTTCAATCGAGCGCAGTGCTCGTTTAAATCAACTGCAACGTAGCTTAGTCATTTTAGATAATGATTTTCGCCAGATGGCGGTGCGACAATTTCGTACCAACGGTGAAGAAGCATCATCTAAGCTGATCTTAATTAAAGAGTATTTACTGGATTCCGACAGCGTTGGCATCATGTTTACTCGCCTTGGCTGGCATAACCCACAGCAGCAGTTTCCTCGCGGAGAAGTCACCAAAGTGGGTTACCGCATTAAAGAAGAAACGCTTGAGCGTGTGTGGTGGCGCTACCCCGATACTCCTGCAGGACAAGAAGGTGTGATTACGCCTTTGCTTGATGATGTTGAAAGCTTGGAATTCGAGTTTTATGACGGAAGCCGCTGGGGGAAAGAGTGGCAAGCCGACAAATCGCTACCGAAAGCGGTAAGGTTAAAGCTAACCTTGAAAGATTATGGTGAGATAGAGCGTATTTATCTCACCCCTGGTGGCACGCTAGATCAGGCCGATGATTCTTCAAACAGTGACTCTTCAAGTAGTAATGAGGGGAATAATGACTCATCGAACTAATAAGTTTGCACTGACAAGGTCTGCCATGGGGCGCAAGCAGCGAGGTGTTGCGCTGATCATTATCCTGATGCTACTGGCGATAATGGCAATCATCGCAGGCAGTATGTCGGAACGCCTGTTTACTCAATTTAAGCGCGTGGGCAATCAACTGAATTACCAACAGGCTTACTGGTACAGCATTGGTGTCGAAGCGCTGGTGCAAGACGGCATTAGGCAAAGCTACAAAGACAGTGATACCGTCAACTTGAGTCAACCATGGGCGTTAGAAGAACAGGTATACCCGTTGGATTATGGTCAAGTTAAAGGCCGTATTGTTGATGCTCAGGCATGTTTTAATCTCAATGCGTTGGCTGGTGTGGCGACGACTTCAAGTAACCAAACACCTTATTTAATTACGGTTTGGCAAACCTTGTTGGAAAACCAAGATGTTGAGCCTTATCAGGCCGAGGTTATTGCACATTCAAGCTGGGAATTTGTTGATAGTGATACCCGAACCACCTCTTCAGCTGGTGTAGAAGACAGTACTTATGAGGCGATGAAGCCATCTTATTTGGCAGCGAATGGCTTAATGGCCGATGAGTCCGAGCTACGCTCGGTTTATCAAGTCACTGGTGAGGTGATGAATAAGGTTCGCCCCTTTGTTTGTGCTCTGCCGAGCGACGATTTCCGTTTGAATGTGAATACTCTTACGGAAAAGCAGGCGCCGTTATTGGAAGCGATGTTTGCCCCCGGCTTAAGTGAATCGGATGCCAAACAGCTGATAGACAAACGCCCATTCGATGGTTGGGATACGGTGGATGCGTTTATGGCTGAGCCTGCTATTGTGGGTGTGAGTGCCGAAGTCAGCAAAAAAGCGAAAGCATATTTAACTGTAGATAGCGCCTATTTTGAGCTAGATGCAGAGGTATTAGTTGAGCAGTCACGTGTACGTATACGGACGCTTTTCTATAGTAGTAATCGAGAAACAGTGACGGTAGTACGCCGTCGTTTTGGAGGAATCAGTGAGCGAGTTTCTGACCGTTCGACTGAGTAGCGAACCACAAAGCCCTGTGCAGTGGTTAGTTTGGTCGACAAGCCAACAAGAAGTGATAGCAAGTGGCGAACTGTCTAGCTGGGAGCAGCTGGATGAGTTAACGCCTTACGCTGAAAAGCGTAGCTGTATCGCTTTATTGCCGGGAAATGAATGCTTAATTAAGCGTGTTGAGATCCCGAAAGGTGCTGCTCGCCAGTTCGATTCTATGCTGCCGTTTTTATTAGAAGACGAAGTCGCACAAGATATCGAAGACTTACACCTGACTATTTTAGAGAAAGACGCAACGCACGCGACAGTGTGTGGTGTGGAACGTGATTGGCTTAAGCAGGCGCTGGATACTTTCCGCGAAGCGAACATTATCTTTCGTAAAGTATTGCCTGATACCTTAGCGTTGCCTTTAGAAGATCAGGGCATCAGTGCGCTGCAGATCGACCAACATTGGTTATTGCGTCAAAGCAACTATCAAGCAGTGTCGATCAATGAGGCGTGGCTAGCGATGTTCTTACAAAGCGATTGGGCTGCCTTAGATGACGAAGAGCAATCACCAACGATTTTTAGCTACACCGCACTGCCAAGTGATGACGTTCAACTGCAAAGTGGCATTGAGTGGCAAGCTAAACCTGCTGAACTGGTGATGTCTTTACTGAGCCAACAAGCCATTACAAGTGGCGTAAACTTACTGACTGGCACCTTTAAAACCAAATCTTCATTCAGTAAGTACTGGCGTGTATGGCAAAAAGTAGCGATCGCAGCTTGTTTGCTGGTGGCGGTGATCGTCACTCAGCAAGTCTTAAAGGTTCAGCAGTACGAAGCACAAGCCGAAGCGTACCGAACGGAGAGTGAACGTATTTTTAGAAGCGTACTTCCGGGTAAGCAACGTATTCCGACGGTCAGCTACCTTAAGCGCCAGATGAACGACGAAGCTAAGAAGTATGGTGGCTCGGGTGATGGTGATTCCTTACTTGGATGGCTAGCGTTACTGCCAGAAACTTTAGGACAAGTGAAAGCCATCGAAGTGAATAGTATTCGCTACGACGGCAACCGCTCAGAGGTGAGATTGGAAGCGAAAAGTACTGACTTCCAATATTTCGAGACTGCGCGAGTGAAACTTGAAGAGAAGTTTACCGTTGAGCAAGGGCCATTGAATCGTAATGGTGATGCCGTATTTGGCAGCTTTACTCTTAAACCCCATCAATAACCTGCGTAAGGAGATCAGTGATGAGAAATATGATTGAGCCACTCCAAGCGTGGTGGACTTCAATAAGTCAAAGAGAGCAACGACTAGTGATTGGTTGCTCAATTCTATTGGTGGTCGGTGTCGTTTATTGGGGGCTAATCCAGCCACTCAGTCAGCGAGCTGAACTTGCGCAGACCCGCATTCAAAGCGAGAAGCAACTACTGGCTTGGGTAACCAATAAAGCCAATGAAGTGGTTGAACTACGAGGCAGTGGCGGCATTAGTGCCAGTCAACCTCTGAATCAATCTGTGCCTGCTTCTATGCGTCGCTTTAATATCGAGCTGATACGTGTGCAACCACGTGGCGAGATGCTGCAAGTCTGGGTGAAACCTGTGCCTTTTAATCAGTTCTTAGATTGGCTGACATACTTGAAAGAGAAGCAGGGTGTCGAAGTTGAGTTTATGGACATTGATCGCTCCGATAACCCAGGGGTTATTGAGGTCAACCGACTACAGTTTAAACGAGGTTAATGTGAAACGCGGTTTATCTTTGAAGTTAGGTTTACTTTTTGGCGGCATCTTTATTGTCTTTTTCTCGGTTAGTCTGTTGCTGCATCTACCGGCCTCTTTTGTACTCAAACATGCACCGGCTGTGCGTGGCTTGAATATTGAAGGTGTTGAAGGAACGGTTTGGCAGGGCAGCGCCAATAATATCGCCTGGCAGCGTGTTAATTACGGTTCAGTGCAGTGGGACTTCCAGTTTTCTAAGCTATTTCAAGCCAAAGCAGAACTGGCGGTTCGTTTTGGTCGTAACAGCGACATGAACTTGTCAGGTAAAGGGCGTGTCGGGTACAGCATGAGTGGCGCGTATGCAGAGAACTTAGTGGCCTCAATGCCTGCTATGAACGTGATGAAATACGCCCCAGCCATTCCAGTCCCGGTTTCAATTGGTGGAAAGGTTGAGCTGACGATCAAGCATGCGGTTCATGCTCAACCTTGGTGTCAGTCTGGTGAAGGTACTGTGGCTTGGTCTGGTGCTGCAGTCGATTCACCTGTTGGTTCGTTAGACCTTGGTCCTGTGATTGCGGACATAACCTGTGAAGACAGTACAATTGCAGCCAAAGGCGTTCAGAAGAGCACTCAAGTAGACAGTGAGTTCTCAGCGAGTCTAACATCTAACCAGCGCTACACATCTGCAGCGTGGTTTAAACCGGGTGTTGAATTCCCGCCAACGATGCAAAATCAGCTTAAATGGTTGGGTAATCCTGATAGCCAAGGTAAGTACCAGTTTACTTATCAAGGTCGTTTTTAGCTAAACGGCTAAGGGTCACTAAATTACGAGATATAAAAAACGGGCACCTCACTGAGGTGCCCGTTTTGTTTGTTCTGAGAATCTAGAGGATATCTGACAGTTAAAGGGAGCAAACTCGCCTAGTCTTTGCCTTGCAAAATTTCTACCCACGGTAAATCTGCATCACCGAGTACAATGAAGTTCGGGTTTTCTAGCGTTTCTCTTTCATTGTACGAAAGCGGTTCTAGTTGAGTACTTAAGATACGTCCGCCAGCTTCTTCAACAATGCACTGCGTTGCGGCGGTATCCCACTCTCCGGTTGGTCCAAGGCGCAGATAACAATCCACAGCGCCTTCTGCGACTAAACAGGCCTTAAGCGCTGCTGAGCCTAGAGGAACCAAATCATAATTCCATGCTGAGCTCATACGGCTAGTGATGCGATTGATGTCCTGGCGACGGCTGATCGCCATGGCGATTGACTGGTTTGGCAGCTCGTGACGATGCGTTTTGATTTTCACGCTGTCATTAAGGTCTGGGATCTTCCAAGCGCCTTTGCCACTGTAAGCGTAATAGCTCACACCTGAAACGGGTGCGTATACCACGCCCATCACTGGCTTGTTATGCTCGATTAGGGCGATAATTGTCGCGAAATCACCACTTCGTGCGATGAACTCCTGGGTGCCGTCCAATGGGTCAACTAACCAGTAGCGATCCCATTGAGAGCGTTGCTCTAGGCTGATGTCGGCGTCTTCTTCGGATAATACGGGAATATCAGGCGTCAATTCACTGAGTTTTTTTAATATCAGCTTATGTGCTGCAAGATCGGCACTGGTTACTGGAGTGTCATCACTCTTAATGAACTCTTCGTAATCCTTTTTCTCGTAGATCTCTAAGATGAGTTGACCAGCAGAGCGAGCAATCTCAATGACAGAGGGTAGGAGGTGAGACAAATCTTTTGTTATTGGCATAAATGTTCTCTTACTCTTAGAGCGAGCCTGAATGTTCTAGTTATTGTTTAATACACGAAGGCTTAAAAGCAGGGCTGTAATACTCCGAGCCTCACAGAAATCGAGATGTGTTAACAGTTCTTCGGCTTGAGCAAGTGGCCAGCGCACAATATCGAGAGGCTCTGGCTCATCACCTTCTAGCTTTTCTGGGTAGAGGTCTTCTGCAATAAACAGCGTCATTTTGCTAGAGAAGTAAGAGGGTGCAAGGATCACTTCCTTCAGCGGAGTAAGCTTGTTGGCACCGAAGCCTATCTCTTCTTTGAGTTCGCGAACGGCGGCTTCGTTTGGCTGCTCACCTGGATCAATCAGCCCTTTTGGAAAGCCAAGTTCGTAGCGTTCAGTTCCCGCTGCATATTCACGTACTAATAGAATATCGCCTTGCTCAGTAATAGGAACCATCATCACTGCGTTGCGCCCGCTGGGCTTCATGCGTTCGTAAGTGCGCTCTTCGCCGTTTGAAAAGCGTAAGTCGAGAGACTCGATAGAGAATAGTCTTGATTGAGCGACAGTTTGTTTGGCCAAAATCTCTGGCTTGGTCCTTTTCGTCATTGCGCTCGCTCCTTAGCTCATTGGAATTCTTTCTTATAAAGTCATTCTAATATAGGGGAAATGACCTTGAGTTCCTAGATCCGAGTTTTCATATCCGAAAATTATTGAAGCAGGAATCGATTACGATCACTTGAATACCTTACTCAAGATGGTAACGAGGTGAAAATATGGTTGTATAGCAAAAGAGTATAGAGAGAACGCGATAGTCCTAACTTGCTTATCCACATAACAAAAAAGGTTGATGCTTGCGCATCAACCTTTCAAATAACAACTAACACTAAATCAGTGATTAGTAGTAAGAGTGCTCACCACGATCGTGCTCAGTTGCATCACGAACAGCAGTCAGTTCACCTTCAAACTGTTGAAGAAGTTCTTTCTCGATGCCTTCTTTTAGCGTTACATCAACCATAGAACAACCGTTACAACCACCACCGAATGCTACAATAGCTGCGCCGTCTTCAGTGATTTCTACCAAGCTAACGTGACCGCCGTGACCAGCAAGTTGCGGGTTAACTTGTGTTTGAATTGCGTATTCAACACGTTCTAGAAGTGGTGCATCGTCTGCGACTTTACGCATCTTAGCGTTTGGTGCTTTAAGCGTTAGCTGAGAGCCCATTTTGTCAGTAACGAAGTCAATTTCAGCTTCATCTAGGAACGGTAGGCTTAGCTCATCTACGTATGCAGAGAAAGCTTCGAATTTAAGCTCTGTGTCAGACGCTTCGATAGCATCTGTTGGGCAGTAAGAAACACCACACTCAGCGTTTTGTGTGCCTGGGTTTACCACGAACACACGAATGTTTGTACCTTCAGGCTGCTGTGACAGCAGATTGGCAAAGTGAGTTTGAGCTGTTTCTGTAATAGTAATATTTGACACGACGAATACCTGAGTAGATTTGTAGGTTATTAGCGCCATTCTACTCCTGTCAGATTTGTAATTCAGCCCTTTTTTGTTGGATTGCTGTACAAGTAGTGATTCACAGCTTTTATCCAGAGGGCTCAGGAGTGCGGCAGATGCAGTAAATATCAATCCTTTTAACGTCCACTTCAAGTAGTAATTGGCATAATTGATACACAGTACTGCCGGTGGTTACAACATCATCAATTATCGCGACGTGAGAGGGGATAGTTCCTTGAACGTCTTGTTTTCGCAGCGCAAAAGCGCTCTTTAGATTGTGTAATCGTGCGGATTTAGTCAGCCCCTGCTGGGAAGCCGTTGAGCGAATTCGACGAAAGAGCACATCACTTTCAACGCCAAGCTCTTGAGCCGTGTAGTCGGCTAGCAGCTTACTTTGATTAAAGCCGCGATGAGTATATCGACGCCAATGCAGCGGCACGCTGGTGATCAGCGGAGCAGGATATTCGATACGTGATGCCAATAGCTTAGATAGATCACGTGCAAACCAAAACTTATCAGCGTACTTCATTTGCTGAATGTAACCTGCTGTAGGGAAGGTGTAATCGCCGACACAGTAGAGGCGATGCCAGGGTGGAGGTTGAGATAAGCACTGTCCGCACTGCTCTACTGTGAGCAGTGTTTTTAAACCACATCGTTGGCAGCGTGGTACTGGCTGAAAGAGTTTGAGACAAGAATTGCACCATCGAGGATGTGTATCACTGGGCAGTTTATCAAGTTTGCACAGGTGGCATTGAGGTGTGACCAGACGTGGTGTGTGTTTTTGTAGCCAATCGGATAACATAGCTCGTGATGCTTTTGGGTTATGGTGTTCCTTTTGCTCACCATACTGAAAAGCGCGGATTATCGCTGATGGAAAAAGTAGGGAATATTGAGAATGAGTGACGCGTTATATTGGCATGTTTCTGGGCAAGGGCCTGATTTAGTACTGGTTCACGGCTGGGGAATGAACGGTGCGGTATGGCAACAAACCGTTAATGCATTACAAGCTGATTTTCGAGTGCATGTTGTCGATTTACCAGGGTATGGACACAGCGCGCACTGCCACGCTCAAGATCTTGAAGAGATTGCTCAGCAGCTTTTGGCCGAAGCACCAAAGCAAGCGATTTGGGTGGGTTGGTCACTTGGAGGCTTGGTCGCAACGCACATGGCTCTCCATCACTCAAATTACGTGAGCAAGCTGGTGACTGTCGCCAGTTCTCCCAAATTCGCCGCTGCAAAAGAGCCCGTGTTATGGCGAGGCATTCAGCCCAACGTATTAAGCGCATTCACCGAGCAACTGGTTGAAGATTTCCAAACCACCATCGAACGCTTTATGGCATTGCAAGCCATGGGCAGCCCTTCAGCAAGGCAAGATGTAAAACAACTCAAGCAAGCGGTGCTGTCTCGCCCGTTGCCGAACCCTGATTCATTATTGGCAGGATTAAAGATGCTGTCGGATGTCGATCTGCGTGAACAACTGCCTGAGATTTCAGTACCAATGCTACGCTTGTATGGTCGATTAGATGGATTGGTGCCAATCAAGGTTGCAAAAGACTTAGGTACAGCCTTGCCTCATACCGAGCAATACATATTTACCCAGTCTTCGCATGCACCGTTTATGACCGAAGCGGATGCCTTTTGCAGTGAGCTTGTCAGCTTCGCACAAAAATAATTGCTAAATATATATCCGGCTTGGTCGATATATAAGCTAATACCAATCACAGTAAGTAAGTGTTCAAAAATAGCGTAGGTAAAAGGCTTGAGAACAAGGCAGCTTTTTTTTGACAAGTAGTTTCGATAAGTAGTTATTCTACAATCAAAAAATCTAACGCCGTTATCGAGCATTTTAACAAGCTAGGATGATCAGTTATTTACTACGATTGGTATAACACCAACGTGTTGCATGATACTCAGACCTAACTCTCTCCAGAGCTGATTGCGCTAAGTTGGGCTATGCCTGTTGTGCGTTCTCGGTACAACAGTGTTATGGCAATATTGATGGGCGATTCTTGAGGAGAGTTCGCGATGATTGTGTCACCTGCAACTGCAGTGAGTGTGCCACTAATCGCCCCGTCCGTTAATGTGCAAACAGAGCAAGTTGCGCGTGATAATAGAGTCCGAGAACCTATTGCTCCCGCAGTAGCATTGGCGAGAACCAATGCAGAGCGTAAGGTAAAATCAGACGATAAACGAAGGCAGCAGTCGGCTTGGGATCCTTCAGACCATCCAGGTTATGAAATGGAGAACGAGTCAGAGGCCAATTCGGTTAGCCAAGAAGAGCCACAAGACCCTTTTGATCGGCTGTTCAGCTTATTGGCACTGAAAACATACAGTGCTGATCAAGGCAAAGGTTATACCATGCGTTTCCGCCTGCCAAAGCATGTTTTAGATGCGGCGATTCAGGAAGGACAGATGGAGAAACGACGTAAGGTCATAAAGTATCATTATGGTCATGCTGTTGCGCCTCATGCTCCGTCAGAGATGTTGGTCGTATTATAATTATACTCTTCATACTTGAAGCTGCAGCGTTGTTAACTGCGTAAGTTCACCCTAATCACATAGAACCCCTATGCTCATAGGGCTGAACTTCATTCCTTTGTAGGGAAAAGGTTGCCTAGCTGCAACTCCAATTATTTTGAGTATAAACACGAAGAATACAACCAAGCTTCGATGTCTTTTTTGAACACATAATAAAAAAACCTGCATACCCTAAGGGATGCAGGTTTTCTGTTTTAAGCACATCAGCTTTTTAGATGAGCTAATGGATTACTTTTTCGCTTTAGCAAAAGCGGCAGCGAATGCTCCACCCATTGCAGCGTTTTGTTGCGGCTCTTCACGACGGCGTTGGCCACCTTGCGAGTTTTGATTCGAGCGGTTTTGTGTGCGAGGTGCACTTGAACGTTGAGCACGGTTGTCTTGTCCCGGCTCGTCCTTCATACGCATGCTTAGTGCAATACGTTTACGCTGAACATCCACTTCCATCACCTTCACTTTCACGATGTCGCCCGCTTTAACCACTTCACGTGGGTCAGAGACAAAGCGATCGGTGAGCGCTGAAATATGCACTAAGCCATCTTGGTGAACACCAATATCAACGAAGGCACCAAAGTTAGCCACGTTCGATACCACACCTTCTAAAATCATGCCCGGTTCTAGATCTGAAACACTGTTTACGCCATCGGCGAAGGTTGCAGTCTTGAACTCAGGGCGAGGGTCGCGTCCCGGCTTATCCAGCTCCTTGATGATGTCGGTGACCGTTGGAACACCAAAGTTTTCATTGGTGTAATCAACCGCGTGCAAACCACGTAAGAAGTCGGTGTTACCCACCAGAGATTTGATGTCTTTGTGGTTTTTCTCAGCGATGCTTTTCACTACTGGGTAAGCTTCTGGGTGAACCGATGATGCATCCAGTGGGTTTTTGCCATCCATAATACGTAGGAAGCCGGCACACTGTTCAAAGGCTTTTGGCCCCAAGCGTGCGACTTTTTTCAGTGTAGTACGTGCTTCAAAACGACCATTTTCATCACGGAAGTCCACGATGTTCTGAGCGATGGTGCTAGACAGGCCAGCAACACGAGTCAGTAGCGCAGCCGAAGCGGTATTCACATCAACACCAACCGCGTTTACACAGTCTTCGACAATCGCATCTAGGCGCTTAGCGAGCATAGTTTGGCTCACATCGTGTTGGTATTGGCCCACACCGATCGATTTAGGGTCAATCTTCACTAGCTCTGCCAGTGGATCTTGCAGACGACGAGCAATAGACACCGCACCACGAATTGATACATCCATGTTCGGGAATTCTTTTGCAGCTAACTCAGACGCGGAATAAACCGATGCGCCCGCTTCGCTAACAATGATCTTTTGCGCTTTTAGGTTGCCGCGTTTAATTACGTCAGCCACAAAGCTGTCGGTTTCGCGTGAAGCCGTACCGTTACCAATCGCAATCAAATCAACATTGAATTGACGAACCATCTGCTCAACCACGTGTGCCGATTTGTCGTATTGCTTTTGAGGTGGGTGAGGGTAAATAGTTTCTGTTGCCAAAACCTTACCGGTTGAATCCACGACAGCGATTTTCGAACCGGTACGTAAACCTGGGTCCAAGCCTAAGGTTGCTCGAGGACCAGCTGGCGCTGCCATGAGTAGGTCTTTTAGGTTGGTTGCGAATACTTCAATCGCTTCGATCTCTGCACGCTCTTTCATTGCGCCCATCAATTCAGTTTCCATGTGCATAGAAACCTTGATGCGCCATGCCCAGCTAATCACTTGCTTACGCCAAGCATCCGCAGGTGCGCTGCTTAGGGTAATGCCGTAGTGATCAGAGATAATGTTCTCACAGTATGAACCACGTACACCTTCTTCTTGCTCTGGGTCTGCGTTCATTGCCAGTGTTAAGAAGCCTTCATTACGGCCTCGTAGCATTGCAAGAGCACGGTGAGACGGCACTTTGCTGAGTGTTTCGTTGTGCTCGAAGTAGTCTTTGAACTTCTCGCCTTCTTGCTCTTTACCTGTCACTACACGAGCGACTAGCTCTGAGTTGCGTGTTAGGTGTTGGCGAATCTTTTCTAGTAGGTTTGCGTCTTCCGCAATGCGTTCCATGATGATCGCACGAGCACCATCGAGAGCAGCTTTGGTATCGGCAATGCCTTTATCGTTGCTGATGAAGTTCGCCGCTTCCGTTTCTGGATCGTGCTGTGGTTCATTCCACAGTGTGTCGGCAAGTGGTTCTAAGCCCGCTTCAATCGCGATCTGGCCTTTAGTACGGCGCTTTGGTTTGTATGGCAGGTATAAATCTTCTAGGCGAGTCTTGCTGTCTGCTTGAGTGATATCACGCTCGAGTTCTGGCGTGAGTTTTCCTTGGTCTTGAATCGACTTAAGAATTGTTTGGCGACGATCGTCTAGCTCGCGAAGGTATGAAAGGCGGCTATCAAGGTTACGTAGTTGGGTATCGTCTAAGCCACCCGTAACTTCTTTACGGTAGCGGGCAATAAAGGGAACGGTGTTACCGTCGTCAATTAGGTTTACTGCGGCAGTGACTTGCTCAGAACGGACATTCAGTTCTTCAGCGATCAGTCGACAGATAGCTTGGCTCATCCGATGAATCTCTTATTTAATATCATGACAAATACATGGGGGTGAGCGTACGCTTTTTCTAGCTTTGGCTGTGTAATTATCCTGTCAGAAGTCGAATTTCCGTTTCTGATACCCGCTTTGTGCGAGATCTCTTACAAGTGATGTGAGACTAAGTCGCTTTAGACCGATGAAATCGTCTTGATGTTACACTAAGTTGCTGATTTTATTTGATTGTGTGTTTGTGGGCGTATTTCTCACCTGAAATGTTTTTTAAGACTATCTAGGAAACACGGCCATTTGCCGTAATATTTAACTTGTCGACAGGGAGTTGGCAGGAACAGGAAAAAGCCTAATGGACTAGGTATCTTCAGGATGAAGATTTGATTACTTAGGATGAGTGGTCAGCAAGGAAGTGATAATCTCTGGATGAGATTCGCCAGTCAGGATGACAGGCTAGAATGGACACCGCTAGGATGGCGATGAACAAAAAGGAAATTGGTTAAAGGATTTAGCCACTATCAAGGAAAGATGCAGGGAGCACCTTATCTCGAAGAGATAAACAGTAGCCGGATTGCTGCGATAGAGACTTAACCCCGCTAGGCGAAAGCCTTGCGGGGTTTTCTTTTATCTGGAGTTTGGGTTTGCTGAACACTCAGTTTATCGCTAAGTGTTTATTAAGTTTGGTTATTCGTTGTCTGCGTAGCGAATCGAGTTAATGAACCACTCTTTGTCGCCTTCCGGTGTTTTTACCGTAAACTCGTCATCTACTTCTTTCTTGAGCAGAGCTCTAGCCATTGGTGAGTCGATAGAGATATAGCCTTTAGCATCGCCGTAGATCTCTTCTGGGCCGACAATTCGAAACTTCTTAATTTCCCCATCATCATTCTCAATTTCGACCCAAGCACCGAAAAAGACCTTACCTTCTTGTTGTGGCGAGTAATCAACGATCGTGACATCAGGTAGGAACTTTCTTAAAAAACGCACTCGGCGATCGATCTGACGAAGTAGACGCTTATTGAAGGTGTAATCTGCGTTTTCTGAGCGATCTCCAAGGCTTGCCGCCCAAGTGACTATCTTAGTAATTTCAGGGCGTTTCTCGTGCCATAAGTGGTCATGTTCTGCTTTGAGTTTGTTATAACCTTCTCGGGTGATAAGTTTGGTTTTCATAAATCTGACTTAATGAAATGATGATCTAAGATAGAATATATAGAAAGGCAACATACGTTAACAATTATTTAGGCGACTTTTTCTCCAATAATGTTACATTTTTAATGTCTTATACCAATATACAATTTACCAAGAATGCTTAACCTTAGGTTTAAGCTTTAATAGGTGGAACCATTACATGCAAGAAAACTACAAAATTTTAGTGGTCGATGACGATGCTCGTTTACGTGCACTGTTAGAACGCTATCTGTCAGAGCAGGGCTTTCAAGTGCGTAGCGTGGCAAACAGTGAGCAGATGGACCGCCTGTTAACCCGTGAAAATTTTCACTTGATGGTATTGGATTTAATGTTGCCGGGCGAAGATGGTCTATCGATCTGTCGTCGTTTACGAAACGCAAACAACTCGCTACCAATCCTGATGCTTACAGCAAAGGGTGATGAAGTGGATCGCATTGTGGGCTTGGAAGTGGGTGCTGATGATTACCTGCCAAAACCATTTAACCCACGTGAACTGCTTGCTCGTATTAAAGCGGTACTGCGTCGCCAAGTCATTGAAGCGCCGGGCGCACCAAGTACAGAAGAGTCTGTGGTTGAATTTGGTGAATTCCGTTTGAACCTAGGTACTCGCGAAATGTTCCGCGGTGAAGAGCCAATGCCGCTTACTTCGGGTGAATTTGCGGTTCTTAAGTCCTTGGTAACGAATGCTCGTGAGCCAATGTCTCGCGATAAGCTGATGAACATGGCTCGTGGCCGTGAGTATTCAGCAATGGAACGTTCTATCGATGTTCAGATTTCACGTCTGCGTCGTCTAGTTGAAGAAGATCCAAGCAAACCTCGCTACATCCAAACGGTGTGGGGCTTGGGTTATGTATTCGTTCCAGATGGCAAAGCTGTGTAATTCAGCTTAATAAGCTCTACAGTAGCTTTATCGATTCTGTGAATCTTACGGGTCATCTCATTAATATGCGATGGCCCGTTTTCTATTCAGCACAATGGTTTAGAGTTATAGTCATATAACTCTTTCTTTATCTTTCTACATCTCGGGTACCCCATGCGTATACGTAGCTCCTTTACTCAGTCGATAGTGCTTTTCTTAACGCTATTGGTCGCTAGCCAAATTTTTTCTTATTACGCGGTGTTTAACTATGCGTTGATGCCAAGTTTGCAGCAGTTTAATAAGATTTTGGCTCACGAGCTAAACCTGGTATTGGACCAAGGCAGTGATATCGAGATCGATGCGCCATTGCGTCAGCGTGTGCTTGAACAGCTCGGGGTAACCGTTCACGCCAAGGGCAGCGAAGCGGCGGGTGAGTATTACCATGCGGTCGCAATCGACCTGATGAGTGAGGAGATGACCAAGG
The DNA here is from genome assembly GCF_041471965.1 of Vibrio sp. 10N.261.51.A3. NCBI lineage: Bacteria > Pseudomonadati > Pseudomonadota > Gammaproteobacteria > Vibrionales > Vibrionaceae > Vibrio > Vibrio sp. 10N.261.51.A3. The sequence continues at coordinate 20,116 of NZ_JBFRPK010000029.1, read as the reverse complement.
AGCTGGGTTCTGAAACTGAAGTGCGGCTGATCTTGGGTAAAGAGAGCTATGTGCTTTGGATGGACATTGCGCAGTTACCCAACTCTTTAATTCGTATTCCGTTATCAGAGCTGCAAGAAGAGGATTTTGCACCACTGTTTCGTAACAGTCTGATCATGGCGCTGTTGATTGTCGCAGGTGGTTGGCTGTTTATCCGATTGCAAAACCGTCCGTTGATCGCGCTAGAGAAAGCGGCGCAAGGTGTCGGGCGAGGTGATATTCCACCGCCATTGCCAGTTCAAGGCGCACAAGAGATTCGCTCGGTAACTCGAGCCTTTAACCAGATGTCGAAAGGCATCCAAGAGCTAGAAGAAGACCGCGCCTTGTTGATGGCGGGTATCAGCCATGATTTACGTACTCCGTTAACGCGTATTCGCTTAGCAACCGAGATGATGTCGCCAGAAGACAGCTATTTGGCGGAAGGCATCATCAGTGATACCGAAGAGTGTAACGAGATCATCAGTCAGTTCATGGATTACCTAAAGCCTGTTGACAGAGACTCATTCCAAGCGGTGTTTGTCGATGATATTGCGCGAGAAGTCTCTAGCTCTGAAGGTGGCTATGAGGTCCAGATTGAAACCGATATTCCAGAAACCATGAAACCTGCGTTGGGCAACCCGATCGCAATGAAGCGTGCTGTGAGCAACTTGGTGGTGAATGCGCTGCGTTACGGTAATGGTTGGGTCAAGGTATCAACTGGTATGACGGCGGATAACAAGCTTGCTTGGGTGACGGTAGAAGATAACGGGCCGGGTATTCCACAAGACCAGATCGGAAAGCTGTTTGAACCTTTCACGCGTGGTGACACGGCTCGTGGTAGCGAAGGAACGGGCTTGGGCTTAGCAATTGTGAAACGTATCGTTAGCCAGCATCAAGGTGCTGTTGTGGTCAATAACCGCAGTGAAGGTGGCTTAAAAGCGCAGATCAGTTTCCCGGTTAAGCCCTAGTTATCATCGGTCCGTTTGATGACGATAAGTTCGGTTCGGGGAACGGTTAAGAGATCCCCGACTCGGTCATTCTTCCCTCTCCGAGGATGACGAATTGCTAACCATGGACTTTGATGATGAAAGTTTACTTTGATCGTCATTCCCTATCGTGAGGAACGAGCGAATAGGGAATCTCGCTCTTGCTTGATGAAAGTAACGCACACTAAAAAGGCTTCCTTGAGGAAGCCTTTTTTACGTTTGAACACGGTCTCAGTGTTAACTATGCCTTAGTGTTAACTACGCCTTAGAGTAAACATCGCGTTCACCCAACCAACGGTTGATGATCGCCTTAGCATTGTCTGGGTAGCTATCGTGAATATGACGCGCAATACGCTGCACTTCAGGTATCAAACGTTGGTCACGAATTAGATCGGCGATCTTGAAATCAGCCAAGCCAGTTTGTTTGGTACCGAGCAATTCACCGGGGCCACGGATTTCTAAGTCGCGCTGTGCAATCACAAAGCCATCGTTACTTTCACGTAGCACACCTAGGCGTTTCTGAGCGGTTTTAGACAGCGGAGAGTGATACAACAATACACAATGACTTGCGACCGAACCTCGGCCGACACGGCCACGCAGTTGGTGCAGTTGCGCTAGGCCAAGACGTTCTGGGTTCTCGATGATCATTAAGCTCGAATTCGGAACATCCACACCCACTTCAATCACGGTTGTCGCAACCAATAGATGCAGCTTGTTCTCTTTGAACTCTCGCATCACCGCTTGTTTCTCGGCGGGTTTCATACGGCCATGGACTAAACCAATTTTTACGTCAGGCAGTTTGCGTTGTAGCTCTTCTGCTGTATCAGCTGCAGCTTGAGCTTCCAGTACTTCCGATTCATCAATCAGCGTACATACCCAGTAGGCTTGTTTGCCTTCATTGAGACACGCATTTTTCACACGTTCAACAATGTCATCGCGCTTGGTATCAGGAATTGCCACGGTTTGAATTGGGGTTCGTCCCGGTGGCAGTTCATCAATAATCGAAGTTTCGAGGTCGGCATAGGCCGTCATTGCTAACGTTCGTGGGATTGGGGTAGCGGTCATGACCAACTGATGGGGGTAGTAGCCTTGCTTTGCGCCTTTCTCACGTAGCTCTAATCGCTGGTGGACACCAAATCGGTGCTGTTCATCAATGATCACTAAACCAAGGTTTTTGAACTCGACATGCTCTTGGAACAGGGCATGAGTACCGACCACCATTTGCGCTTCGCCACTGGCAATACGTGTTAGTTCAGTTTCACGAGCTTTGCCTTTGAGCTTACCTGCTAGCCATCCAACTTGAATACCCATTGCCTCAAACCAGTTGGCAAAGTTAATCGCGTGTTGTTCTGCGAGTAGTTCAGTGGGTGCCATAAGTGCTACTTGTTGACCGTGTTCCAATGCGCGAACCGCCGCCAGTGCAGCGACTAAGGTTTTACCAGAGCCCACATCACCTTGCACTAAACGCATCATAGGATGCGGCTTTTCCAAGTCAGCTTCGATCTCTTTGGTCACTCGTGCTTGGGCATTGGTTGGTGAAAACGGCAGCTGAGCCAGTAGCTTATCTTTAAGGGTGTTTACTGGAGGAAAAGGCATTGCCTTGTCTTGCTGCCCTTTGCTACGAACAGACAACATAGACAGGTTTTGAGCCAGTAACTCTTCCATAATTAGGCGTAGTTGCGCAGGGTGCTTGCCTTCATCAAACAGCTCTAGGTCAATGCCCGGGGGCGGCCTGTGAATGGTATGCAGTGCTTGTGCGAGGGTAATTTGGTGGTCGTATAAACCTGATGGGAGAAGCTCGTTAACTGCGGCCTTGTCGATTAGCTCTAAGGCTTGATCGGTAAGATTACGCAGCGTGACTTGTCTTAGCCCTTCGGTGGTTGGGTACACCGGAGTCAGGTTGGCTTCAACGTCTGGTTGTTGCCTAGGAGCAAAGAATTTGTAATCCGGATGGACAATCTCAAGCCCCATATTGCCGCGCTTGATCTCACCATAAGCATGCACTTGTTTGCCTTCGGCAAAGTTATTCTTCATGCCTGCAGTGAAGTTGAAAAAACGCAGTGTAATAGTGCCATTACCATCACTGATCTTTACTGCGAGCATCTTACGTTTACCGAAAATGGTATCGACGTGCATTACCTTGCCTTGCACTGCTGCCCATAAACCAGCATGCAGTTTTACGATTGGATAGATACGCGTTCGATCTTCATAGCGCAAAGGCAGGTGAAATAGCAGGTCTTGTACATTGTTAAGCCCAACCTTCTCTAGTTTCTCTGCGACTTTAGCGCCGACTCCAGATAAAGAGTTGAGAGGGATAGCAGATAAAAGCTGTGACATAACAAGGCTCATAAACGTAAGAGAGATGATCTATTCAAGCATTTTACTGGATTTTTGTACAGGCAGGAATGGGAGGGAGCGCGGTAAATACTAGGATTACGGTTATAAAAATCCCCTTAAGCGATAAAGCATTAAGGGGATTTAAATTCTTGGCAAAACTATTATCAAGTTTAAACGTTAGTTCTTACGACGTCTTACTTTCAGCGCGTGTGGCATCACACGTAGCTTTTTCATAATACTTGCAAGATGAACACGATCTTTGGTGGTCAGCAAGATAGTCACTGTGTACAGGCGTCCATCACGTTCTTCAGTTGAAATACCGTGAATGTTCGAGCCTGTTTTCGAGATAACGTTAGTTAACTCAGCCAGTGCACCTTGGTGATTCTGCAGATCAACCTGAAGTTCAGCAGTGAACTCTTGGTCGTAATCGTCAGACCATTCAACCGCCATGTATTTGTCTGGTTCTTTCTGGTAACCACGAACGTTTGGACACGTTTCACGGTGAACCACAAGGCCACGACCTGGCGATACATGGGCAATGATGTGATCATCTGGAATTGGGTGACAACAGTTAGCGAACGTCAGTAGTAGACCTTCAGCACCACGGATAGCCAATTTCTTCCTTGGTGTGTCGCTGTTGTTTTCCACTTCAGTCAGTTCGTCAGCATCACCCAGTAGACGACGAGCAATAACGATACTCATCAGCTCACCAAGACCAATCGATGCCAGTAAGTCTTCAACATTGTCTAGGCGAAGATCAGACAATACGTGGTCGATATTCTCTTGGCCGATATCGGCAATAGAGTGTTCGCCAAGTGCGTGGTTCAGTAGACGACGACCTAAGGTAATCGACTCTTCGCGGCGCATAGTCTTCAGAACCTGACGGATCTTAGTACGCGCACGTGAGGTCACCACGTAGTTGAGCCATGCTGCATTCGGACGTGCGCCCGGAGCACTGATGATCTCAATGGTTTGACCGTTCTTCAGTGATTTGCTGAGTGGGTAAGGGTTCATGTCTACACGAGCACCTACACACATGTTGCCGACATCGGTATGTACCGCGTAAGCAAAATCGACCGCTGTTGCGCCTGCCGGAAGTTCGACAATGCGACCCTTCGGCGTGAACACGAAGATCTCATCTGGGAACAGATCAGACTTAACGTTTTCAATGAATTCGAATGAGTTACCCGCGCTTTGTTGCAGCTCAAGTAAGCTCTGCATCCAACGTTGTGCTTTAACCTGTGCGGTCGTGCCATTACTGCTGCGTGAGCCGTTGCCTTTGTAAGACCAGTGCGCTGCGACACCTTTGTCTGCCATTTGATCCATATCTTCAGTACGGATCTGAACCTCAACTGGCACCCCGTGAGGGCCGATCATTGACGTGTGCAGAGATTGGTAGCCGTTGGCTTTTGGTACCGCAATGTAATCTTTCATGCGGCCAGGGCGAGGCTTGTACAGGCTGTGAGCCTGACCAAGTACGCGATAACAAGTATCTGGGGTATCAACCACGACGCGGAAAGCGTAGATGTCCATAATGGTGTGGAAGCGCTGCTCTTTAGTTTTCATCTTGTTGTAGATGGAGAACAGGTTCTTTTCACGACCAAGTACGCGAGCAGGCAAACCGACCTCTTCAAGGCGGCCTTCAATTTCGCTATGGATACGTTGGATCATTTCCTTACGGTTACCACGCGCAGCTTTCACTACGTTTTTAAGTACGCGATAACGGTTAGGATAGAGGGCTTCAAAGCCTAGCTCTTCTAGTTCGGTCTTGATGTTATGAATACCAAGACGGTGAGCTAGTGGAGAATAAATCTCTAGGGTTTCACGAGCAATACGACGCTTTTTGTCAGGACGAAGTGCCCCAAGCGTGCGCATGTTGTGAGTACGGTCAGCTAATTTGATCAAGATAACGCGGATGTCTTGCACCATGGCGAGAACCATCTTGCGGAAGTTCTCTGCTTGCGCTTCTTTGCGATCACGAAATTTAAGCTTATCCAGCTTAGATACACCATCAACCAATTCAGCAACGGTATTGCCAAATTTTTCCTCTAGATCTTCTTTAGTGACATCACAGTCTTCGATGACATCATGAAGCAGAGCAGCTTGCAGGGTTTCGATATCCAGACGCATTTCTGCCAGGATTCTTGAAACAGCTACAGGGTGGATAATGTATGGTTCACCGCTTGAGCGGGTTTGCCCTTCATGGGCGTCTCTCGCTACCACATAAGATTGACGCAGAGCCTCAATTTGAGGCTCTGTTAGGTATTCTTGGGCAACGTCTTTGAGGCTATCGAATAGATACAAATTAAAGGCCCGGAAGGTTAATTAGTTCGAATGACGTTCTTAACGAGTGTGAGCGATGCTGCTTACTGCTGCAAGTTCAGCCGCTTCTTGCTCTTGTTGCTCTTGACGTTCACGAGCATCTAGTACGTCTTTAGTGATAAGACCTTCTTCGATTTCGCGAAGAGCGATAACCGTTGGCTTATCGTTTTCTTCAGGCACTAGTGAATCTTTACCGCCAGTTTGCATTTGACGTGCGCGGCGAGCCGCAATAAGAACTAGGTCGAAACGGTTGCCAACTTTTTCAACAGCGTCTTGAACAGTTACGCGTGCCATGAGGACTCCAAATAGTAATTAACTAATAAATTTTTGATGACGAGAAAGTATACAAGTTTAACTAGATACTTTCTAGATCACCGTATACTTATCTCAATAGAAAATCTAGGGGATCTAGATTATTCCGCTAATAAAGCAGTAAGCATGCCGCTGTATTTCGCTGCTTGCTTATCTTCTTTTAAGCGTTCCGCACGAATGATAGCTCTGAAGTCCATTAGGGCTGCATCAAAGTCGTCATTCACGATCACATAATCATATTCTGCATAGTGAGAAATCTCTGATTTTGCTTCGCTCATGCGTTTCGCAATAACTTCGTCGCTGTCTTGACCGCGAACATTCAAACGACGCTCTAGTTCACCATTTGATGGTGGAAGAATGAATACACTCTTCGCTTGAGGCATTTGTTCACGGATCTGACGAGCACCTTGCCAGTCGATATCTAGGAATACATCGATACCGCGGTTTAGGTTTTCTTCAATCCAAACGCGTGAAGTACCGTAGTAGTTGCCGAACACTTCAGCGTACTCTAGGAATTCACCTTTAGTAATAAGGTCTTCAAAATGATGCTTCTCTACGAAGTGGTAGTGAACACCATTTTCTTCACCAGGGCGCATACCGCGAGTGGTGTGTGAAACAGATACCTTCATTGCGTAGGTTGGATTGGTTTCTAGCATTGCTGAGATCAAGCTCGACTTACCTGCGCCACTAGGTGCAGATACGATGTAAAGAGTACCTTTGCCCATCTGTATATTTCCACTGTTGGTTGGATTGAGTGAAGGCAATAAACCTACACTTTAAAAGATAGCACTGACTCTAATTTTTGTTCCGATGGCGCATCTACTAATTGTGCCGTTGGTTACGTCTATAAAGAGATAACGAGTAAAACTAATAGAAGCAACTGGTGAAAATTAGGTCAGAAAAATGGAGGCGAAGAGTAGCATATTTAGATGATTGAGAACAACTGGCTTGATCGTTATTTATCAGCAAATGATCTTCTCAAAGATCTTTGTATAAATGTAATGACTCGTCATCGGTACTTTTTTATGTGATCTAGACAAAATTTGTTGAAGTTTTAATCTCAATCCTTACAATCCGCGCAAACGATTAAATGCTGTATATATCTAGTGATATGGACTAGATGTTTCTACTACCGAGCCTACCTTGGTGACTACAGTTTTTAGTGTAGAGACCTCTCTATTCTCACAGCATTTGAATCACCAAATTCTTAATTTATTGCAAAGGTTTTGTTGTGAGTACTGATTCCACCCTGAAAGCCCAGAACACCTCTGGCTCGCTTGATTCGATGTTTAAAATCACTGAAAGAAAAACCACGATTGGCACTGAGCTGTATGCGGGTTTCATTACTTTCTTGGCGATGAGTTACATTCTGGCGGTTAACCCAGCAATTTTGGGTGATATTCCAGGCATGGACAAAGGTGCCGTGTTTACTGCAACGGCTCTGTCTGCGGCAATCGCAACCCTAATTATGGGCATTTGGGGCAACTACCCTGTAATGCTAGCGCCGGGCATGAGTATGAACGGCTTTTTCAAAGGTCTGCTGTTAAGTGGATCTGTTGCCGTGCTTTGGAATGAAGCGCTGTTCGGTATCTTCCTATCTGGTATTTTGTACCTTGCGTTCTCATTGACCAATATTCGTAAATCGATGATTGAGTCGATTCCTGAAGATTTGAAGTTGGCGATTACGGTGTCTCTTGGACTGTTCATTGCTTTCTTAGGTCTTAAGAATGCGGGCATCATCGTTTCTAACCCATTCGTATTGGTTGGCTTAGGCGACATTTCCGATCCAAAAGTGATCATCGCTTATGTGAGCATCTTCATCGCACTGGGTTGTATGGTTCGCGACATCAAGCTAGCAACGTTCATCTCGTTCGTTTCAGCTATTGTGTTGACGATTCTTGCTGACGTCTTCATGGGTACTTCAAACGCACCAATCCCAGAGCAGTTCATTGCTATGCCACCAAGCATGGCTGGCAGCTTCGGCGCTATCTTTGATTTCTCTGCTTTCACGCCAGAGAAAATGTTCGACCTACTGTTCATCGTACTTATCTTCTTGATTGTCGATTTCTTTGATGGCTTGAGCACCATTGTCGGCGTTGGCCGTGATGCGGGCATCATCGATAAAGACGGTAAGGTGCCAAACGCGAAATCGGCTCTAGTAGCAGATGCGGGCGGTACTGTGATTGGCTCTATTCTTGGTACCACATCAATTACCGCATTCTCTGAGTCTGGCATCGCTTCTTCTCAAGGTGCGAAAACGGGCTTGGCAGCAGTCATGGTGGCTGGTCTGTTCCTAATCTCGCTATTCCTATACCCAATCTTCTCTATCTTCTCGGCTGCAATGGTTGCACCGGCGATGGTAGTGGTTGGCATCTATATGGTCGGTCGCCTTGGTCAGATTAATTGGGAAAAGAAAGAGTCACGCATTGCAGCCTTTTTTACCATCATGTTCACAGTGCTAAGCTTCTCTCCTGCGAACGGTATGGCGATGGGCTTCATCAGCTACGCATTCACAATGGTTGTCGCAGGTAAGCGCAAAGAAGTACACCCGCTTATCTACGGACTGTGTGTGATGTTCTTAACTTACCTGATTCTGCTTTAAGGCTAATTAGTCACTAAGAAGTCGCTAAGTAAAAGACAAACAGATGGCTCTGCAGTGAATGCGGGGCCATTTTTGTATTTGTTGCTTTTTACCGTTGCTTCTTAATGTTGGTTACCGATGAGTTGATGGCGTTAGCCTAAAGTCGGTGCTTTGACAGTACGCGACTTATATTGATGCATGCTATTGTAGAGACTGGATTAATTATTTTTTGAAGAGTGACTATGCCTTCTCACTTACCTAAATCTTTTAGTAAGCCGTTTTTAAAAGTATTCCACATTATGGAAGCGGTATTGCTGGTGGCGATCACGCTCGCGACCTTGTTTGCGATGGTCGAAGAGTTCATGCATGTCTTCGCTGAACGCCGAGTGCAATTGACCGACATTCTGCTGATGTTTATCTATTTAGAAGTGTTGGCGATGGTTCAGCAGTTTGTGATGAACGGTAAGATCCCAGTGCGATACCCAATCTATATCGCGATGATGGCGATTGCTCGTTACATCACTTTGGGCATGAAAGAACTCGATGCGGTATTGATCGTTTGGTTATCTTTAGCGGCATTTATCTTAGCAGCAGCAACTCTGTTGATTCGAGTCGGTCACCATTACTGGCCATATGTCGATCTCAGAACTAAGCAGCCGGACGAGTAAATTTTTTGAGATCAAAGTCTTACAAATCAAGCCCGGCGACCTAGCTGGGCTTGAATTCAAGCCAACCGAACAAAAAAACATCAAATTGTCCAAATAACGCTTTACAAGCAGGCTCAGATCACCAAGAATGGCGTCGCTCTGTTCTCAGGGTTATTAAATGAAACATCAGTTGTAAAGTAAAACCCTTAGTATTGCTTCATTGTTATTCTCAGTGTTTCCCTTGGCTTCATAGATACATTAAATAATTCAAGCTTTCAGCGCATCGCACTTTTGGCGATTAATTTTTTATTTTTATATAAGGGACACATCATGTCTAACAAAACAAACGGCGTAGTAAAATGGTTTAACGAAGAGAAAGGTTTCGGTTTCCTAACTCAAGACAACGGCGGCGCTGACGTATTCGTACACTTCCGTGCAATCGCTTCTGAAGGTTTCAAGACTCTTAAAGAAGGCCAACAAGTGTCTTTCGAAGTAGAGCAAGGCCAAAAAGGTCTTCAAGCTGCAAACGTTGTAGCTCTATAAGATTTTAAGTCGGCGCAGGTTGCAACAGCAACTTGCGTCACTTTCCCAGCTTAATCTTCACTTTCTATACCTCTTCTGCTTTAACTTCTTATCTCCTGTTTAGAAATTTTTATTTCCCTCTGAAATACCCTTAATACCCTTAATACCTTTTTACTCTCGTTATCCCATTATTTCGTTATACCCACTACTTCGTTACCCCCTTATCGCAATCCACAATCTATACTTCGTTCTAAGTTACTTTTCCGGTTCAACTCTCTGAACTCCGATTTTTGCTCATTTACTTACGGTGATTGGCATTATTGTATCCACAAAAAAAGCCCCTAAAACTAGGAGCTTATCTTGATCTAATCAACACTGTTAGTTAATCAACACTGATTCAGTTAATGGCTATTCAGCGTGTTACTGACAAACTGTTATTCAATATTCTGAATTTGCTCACGCATCTGTTCGATAAGAACCTTAAGCTCTACGCCTGATGCTGTGATGTCTGTGCTGATAGACTTAGACGCTAGCGTGTTTGACTCACGGTTGAACTCTTGCATCATGAAGTCTAGCTTACGGCCACAAGCGCCACCTTTCTTCAGTACTGCATTTGCTTCTTTCACGTGAGAATCTAGACGGTCTAGCTCTTCTGCTACGTCTGACTTCTGCGCAAGTAGGATAAGCTCTTGCTCAACACGAGAACCTTCCAGTTCGATTTTCGCATCTTCAAATTTGGTAAGAAGACGCTCACGTTGCCACTCTAGGATCTCAGGCATGCGTGCACGAACTTTCACTACTTCTTCAGTGATTGCATCTAAGCGCTGTACGATTAGCGCCTTCATGTTCTCACCTTCACGAGCACGAGCATCAATGAACTCTGCGATAGCATCGTTGAATGCTTCAAGTAGGTCTTTGTTGATGGCATCCATGTCTTGCTCTGGCGTTTCCATCACACCAGGCCAGTTCATGACTTGGAATGGGTTCAAACGGCTCTCTTCGCCAGTCATCGTCATTACTTGGTTCGCCGCATTGATTACTTGCTGAGCCAAACCTTCGTTAATGCTTAGTTCGCCCTTTGCAGCAGGGTTTGCTTCAAAGCGTAGGTTACATTCAACCTTACCGCGCGCTAGACGCTTACGGAAACGCTCACGCAAGATTGGCTCTAAACCACGGAACTGTTCAGGCATACGGAAGTAAGTTTCTAGGTAGCGTTGGTTTACACTACGGATTTCCCATACTGCGCTGCCCCAATCGCCTTTTACTTCTTTGCGTGCGTACGCGGTCATACTATAAATCATCGAATTTTCCTGTCTTTTATCATTCTGAAAATAACGCGCACGCATAGTATCACGATATGGTGTGCTCTCGAAGCCTGTCGCTTTTCACTGTAAATAGCCTTTCGTGATAAATAGCTTTGAACGGTAAATAGATTTGCACGATAAACTGCTATATAATCTTGCCCCAATCAAAACTGTCTCACCCCTTTCTTAGGTGATGCACTCTTTCGATAGTAAATCACTTCAGACTGTTAATAAGGTAGATACCAATGCGTCCAAATGACCGCGCTGTAGATCAAATTCGTCCAATTAAAATTACTCGTAACTACACAGCTTATGCTGAAGGTTCTGTATTAGTTGAGTTCGGCAACACTAAAGTTCTATGTAATGCGACGGTAGAAGAAAACGTACCGCGTTGGTTAAAAGGCCAAGGAAAGGGTTGGGTAACGGCTGAATACGGCATGCTGCCACGTGCAACGCACACTCGTAACCGTCGTGAAGCGGCGAGCGGCAAGCAAGGTGGTCGTACGATGGAAATCCAACGTCTGATCGCTCGTAGCCTACGTGCTGTTGTTGACCTGAAAGTAATGGGTGAAATTATGATCACTGTCGATTGTGATGTTATCCAAGCAGACGGCGGTACTCGTACTGCTTCTATCTCAGGTGCAAGCGTTGCAATGGCTGATGCTATCAACAGCCTACTAGCAAGCGGCAAACTGAAAAAGAACCCAATGAAAGGCCACGTAGCGGCAGTTTCAGTGGGCATCGTTGGTGCACAAGCACTGTGTGACCTTGAGTACGTTGAAGACTCAGCAGCCGATACCGACATGAACGTTGTAATGACGGAAGACGGTAAGATGATTGAGATTCAAGGTACCGCAGAAGGCGAACCGTTCAGCCACGAAGAGCTGATGCAGCTTTTAGCCCTGGCTAATAAGGGCATTGCCGATATCGTCGAAGCGCAGAAAGCTGCGTTGGCCGACTAGTCATTTTTAATAGCTCCCAATTTGGGGGCTATTTTTTTGTCTGTAAAACCTGAAAGGGTGGTACAGGGCGTAAGTTAAGTTTTATTGAGTAAACATAGAGGAAAAACATGAAAGCATATCAACGTGAATTTATTGAATTTGCACTAGAGAAAGAAGTACTTAAGTTTGGTGAGTTTACTTTAAAGTCTGGCCGCAAGAGCCCTTACTTCTTCAATGCTGGATTGTTTAATACAGGTCGTGACCTAGCGCGCTTAGGTCGCTTCTACGCAGCAGCATTGGCTGATTCTGGCATTGAGTTTGATGTACTATTTGGTCCTGCATACAAAGGTATCCCAATTGCAACGACGACAGCGGTTGCACTAGCGGATCACCACGATGTAGACACGCCCTACTGCTTCAACCGCAAAGAAGCGAAAAACCACGGTGAAGGTGGCAACCTTGTCGGTAGCGCGCTTGAAGGTCGCATCATGTTAGTGGACGACGTGATCACTGCAGGTACTGCGATTCGTGAGTCGATGGAAATCATCCAAGCAAATGGCGCTGATTTAGCGGGCGTGCTTGTTGCTATCGACCGTCAAGAGAAGGGCAAAGGCGAACTGTCTGCGATTCAAGAAGTTGAGCGTGACTTCGGTTGTGCGATTATCTCAATCGTTAGCCTGACTGACTTGGTGACTTTCCTTGAAGAGAAAGGCACAGACGCAGCACACCTAGAGTCAGTAAAAGCATACCGCGCTCAATACGGCATCTAATACTACTCGTAATTAGACTATAGAATGCACAAGGGACTGATGATTCATCAGCCCCTTTCCTTTTGGTTCAGTATTCATTATTTATAACGAATGCCGCGCTCCACTTCTGGGTCTTCCATGGTCTTAAAGCGCTTGTGCAGCCACATCCACTGTTCTGGTGCTCTTAAGATAATCTTCTCAAGGTAGCGGTTCATGTAGGCGGCAGCCGCTTTCTCATCTTTCTGTGGATAGTCATCTTCAATTGATTCATCGGCCATGATCTCATATTTGCCATCGGCATTTCTAAAACCAGACCCCGGAACAAGTGCGCATCGGCTAGTGTAAGCTAGGATACTGGTGCCTGTTGTGGTACACGCATCTTCTACTGCGAAGAAAGGCACAAACACAGACTTGTTACGACCGTAATCATGATCCGGTAGGTAGAAAAGGATCTCACCTTGACGCAGGATTCGAATCATACGCTTCACGTCTTTACGGTGAATCAGGCGGTTGCCGTTTTGAGTACGACCACGGTATTGAATGAATTCATAAGCCGGATTGTTGTGCGGGCGATAAACACCTAAACCAGAAATACCTAATACAGCCATTGCTCGCGCAGTGATCTCTAGATTTAAGGCATGCACACAGCATAGAAGAACACCTTTACCGTTGGCTTTATGTGTACGCAGTGTTTGGGTGTCTTTATCTACTAGGATTCGCTTGAAACGCCACGTTGGCCAAAACCAGGTAATACCTGTTTCGATGAGTGCCATACCGGTGTTCTTGAAGTTCTCACTGACCATAGCCGCGACTTCATCTGCAGGCTTATCTGGGAAGGCGAGTTCCAAGTTACGTGTTGCGACCGCGACGCGCTTTTTACCATAGCGAGCACCCAAAGAGCCTAACGATCGGCCTAACAGCAGTAAGAGGCGATAAGGGAGAACGTTAACGATAAGCGCCAATAACCCAAAACCGAACCATACTCCCCAGTATTTAGGGTGGAGTAACGCCAGAGTAAAAGGTGGCTTAGTAATAACGTGTTGTGCAGTGCTGTTTGTCGGAGAAGTTTTCGTCGTCATAACCATCACTTAAGATTTGATTGCTACTTAATTTGATTGTTACTTAATCTGAGCGCTTAGCAGAGCCCAATAAGCATCAAAGTTTTCTGTCGGTTGATATTTGAAGTCTGAACGAACAAATCGATTCAAGCTGCCTTCAACTTGACCGAGCAGTTGAGCGGCTAAGATTTTCTCATCAACCGGGAATGATTTCCCTTCACGAAGCTTTCTTTCACGCAGGATCTGGCGAAGTTGCGTCTCAATGCGTTCGAAAAGTTGGTTGATGCGATCACGCAGGCGTTCATTTTCAAACATTAGAGCATGACCAGATAAAATTCGAGTCAGGCCTGGGTTACGTTCTGAGAAAACTAAGATAAGTTGTAGTACTAGGCGTATGCGCTCTAGCGTGTCTTTCTCTTCATCCAGAATACGGTTGATTCGAGACATCAACGCTTCTTCAATGAACTCGATCAGGCCTTCAAACATGCGGGCTTTGCTTGGGAAGTGGCGGTATAACGCTGCTTCAGAAACACCCACTTGCTTGGCCAACTTTACCGTTGTGATACGAGAAGCACCTTCGGTCGATTCCAACATTTGTGCGAGAGCTTGTAGGATTTCTTCACGACGGTTTGATTTTCGAGTACCAGCCATCTATTTACTTCCTTTCCTAAAGATGAGGATTGAGTGAAGAAGGATTATAAACACCATTCAATTCTGTTTCCTAGTTTTGTGAGCCCTAGGTCAACAGAATCGAGATGTGTCAGCAGATTATCAGAGCAAATTTGTGCGTTTATACATTAATAAGCTGTTGGATCTGATCGAGGATCTGGAAACCAAGTGTGTCTTTGCTTTCCAGTGGCAGAGATTTATCGCCGCCTTTCCAATAAAGGTGCAGCTCATTGCTACTGCTATTGAAGCCTTGGCCTTCAACTGAGACGTCGTTGGCGCAGATCATATCGAGGTTCTTTCTTTCCAGTTTACCGCGTGCGTACTTCTCAACATCTTGAGTTTCTGCTGCGAAGCCGACAGTAAATGGGCGACCTTCGGTCATTGAAGCGACAGAAGCGACAATATCTGGGTTTTTAACCATTTGAATGGTCATGTCGTCTTTACCGTCGACCTTTTTAAGCTTTTGGTCTGCAATGGTCTCAGGGCGGTAATCGGCAACTGCGGCGCAGCTGATGAAAATATCGTGTTGAGAAGCGTTAGCAGTAACGGCATCAAACATCTGTTGTGCACTGTCGACATCAATACGATTAACTTTATTTGGCGTTGCTAATGAAACAGGGCCGCTGATTAGAGTCACTGTTGCGCCTTGTTTCGCGGCTGCTTCAGCCAGTGCATAGCCCATCTTGCCCGAGCTGTGGTTGGTAATGTAACGCACCGGGTCAATCGCTTCACGAGTCGGGCCTGCAGTAATAAGCACAGAACGGCCAGCAAGTGGCTTAGGTTGGAAGAAGTCTTCACAGCGATGCACGAGCTGCATTGGCTCTAACATACGACCCATACCGACATCACCACACGCTTGCTCGCCAGCCGCTGGCCCCCAAACTTCACAACCACGACGTTTTAGTGTCGCAATGTTCTCTTGAGTCGCAGGGTGGCTGTACATTTGTTGGTTCATTGCCGGAGATACCGCAACTGGCGCATCGGTTGCTAAAACCAAAGTGGTCAGTAGGTCGTTACCCATGCCCGCTGTCATACGAGCAATCAGGTCTGCGGTTGCTGGCGCTAGTAATACCAAGTCAGCCCACTTTGCGAGCTCGATGTGCCCCATGGAAGCCTCAGCAGCAGGATCAAGCAAACTATCAGACACCGGCCTTCCAGAGACGGCTTGCATGGTGAGAGGAGTGATGAACTCCTTGGCTGCATTTGTCATCACGACTTGTACTTGCGCCCCACGCTCAATTAAGCGTCGAGTCAGTTCGGCACATTTATACGCAGCGATACCACCACTAATGCCAAGTAGGATTTTTTTCCCAGCCAGGCCTTGTAGGTCAGCGTTATCCAGTTGATTAACCAATGTTTGCATGATTCTGTTCCTTAATTTCTCTGCGACTTACGATATCAGAACAAAGGATAAGTGCCTAGAAGCAGAACTCGAACAGAGTTGACGCTCATCAAGTTGGTGTTATCAAACTTATCAATTACACGATTTTGTTAGTGTCTCGTTTCCTTTGATCTCTATCGAAGGATCTCTGATTACGATCTCATTAAGGTGATGGGTTGTGTTCATGACCAATGATTGTCTTTATATGCCAATAGATAAAATACCTGCCGAATCGATGCCGAGAGAAAAGTTGTTAAATAGAGGGCCTGATTCTTTGAGTGATGCTGAACTGCTCGCGATATTCCTGCGAACAGGGACACAAGGAATGAACGTCTTGGAACTCGCTGACAAGTTGATCAAAGACTTTGGCTCACTCCGTCATCTTTTTTCAGCAACACAGGAAGAGTTTTGTGCTCATAAAGGGATGGGGCAGGCCAAGTATGTTCAATTGCAGGCTGTATTAGAGATGACGCAGCGTTATCTAGCAGAGACTTTATCTCGTGGAGATGCGCTTACGAGCCCTAGCCATACTAAGCTTTATCTTTCGAGCATGTTGCGTGATCGCCAGCGAGAAGCCTTCTATATATTGTTCCTCGATAACCAAAATAGGGTAATAAAGGACGAGGTGATGTTTGAAGGAACCATCGATGCCGCATCGGTTTACCCGCGGGAAGTGGTTAAACGGGCACTTCATCATAATGCGGCGGCATTAATCTTAGC
Organism: Vibrio sp. 10N.261.51.A3; assembly: GCF_041471965.1. Classification (NCBI taxonomy): domain Bacteria; kingdom Pseudomonadati; phylum Pseudomonadota; class Gammaproteobacteria; order Vibrionales; family Vibrionaceae; genus Vibrio; species Vibrio sp. 10N.261.51.A3. The sequence continues at coordinate 3,569 of NZ_JBFRPK010000029.1, read as the reverse complement.
TCATAACCATCCTTCAGGTGTTGCTGAGCCCAGCCAAGCGGATAGGCGGATTACACGCCGATTAACCGACGCATTAGCGCTGGTGGACATCCGAGTTCTCGACCATTTTGTCGTTGGAGATGGCGAAGTTGTCTCTTTTGCAGAGCGTGGATGGATTTGAATCACATTTTAGGTTGTTAGTTGCGTTAAATCTGCTATTATTCCGCCCACATTTTTAGACCTAAAATCAGCTCTGATTACTCAAGCAAGCTGCGCTGCACAAAAAAAGATCACGAAATCCGTAAAAAGGATCTGTTCGGGTCTTGAGCAATGCGTGTCAAGTTAGTATAATGCGCGACCTTTGATAGCCTTGTATGGATTTTCCATAACGGTTTTTACCTTCTATTTTAATTGATAGAGAGGTTCGGCCACCAAGGTTGATATCGAGCTGAAACGATTGGAGAAGACATTCATGTCCCGAGTATGCCAAGTAACTGGTAAGCGTCCAGTAACGGGTAACAACCGTTCACACGCACGCAATGCTACTAAGCGCCGTTTTCTGCCGAACCTACAAACTCATCGTTTCTGGGTAGAGAGCGAAAAACGTTTTGTTAAACTACGTCTAACTGCTAAAGGCATGCGTATCATTGATAAGAAAGGCATCGATGCTGTTCTTGTTGATATCCGTGCACGTGGCGAAAACGTTTAAGAGGAATTAAGCAATGGCTAAAGGCATTCGTGAGAAAATTCGTCTAGTATCTTCTGCAGGTACTGGTCACTTCTACACAACTGATAAGAACAAGCGTAACATGCCAGGCAAATTTGAGATCAAAAAGTTTGATCCAGTAGTTCGCCAACACGTTATGTACAAAGAAGCTAAAATCAAGTAATTGATGCTTTTTTTGCTCTTCTTCAGTAGAAGAAAGAATTGAAAAACCCAGTTTAATCGCTGGGTTTTTTTATATCTACAATTTGAGGAACTCAATTATTCTTGCTTGATATAGCCTCTGATAGATAGAAATCTGTACAACATAGAAAGTATTGCCACTTTCACGATATACTGAATGTTCAATAGGTTAGATGAGCAGAATCAGATGAGATATCGTGGACGCCGGTGGAACAACATACTCATGTTCAGTGTGATCGCTTTTATTGGCGTGTTAAACCTTCCAACATTGATCAAAGCGTACCTTATCGAGCCTGAACCGCAGGTTGATAGCCCTTATCCTTATCTCCTGAACCCAACAGCAAAGCTTCAAGCGTTACACTTTGCTAAGTGGTCTGTCATTCAACAAGATAATCAATGGGTTTACCAGTTCGAAGATACTGACTTTCCTCAAGCCACCAATGCACAAGAGCTGTCACAACGTTGGAAAGAGCTTGTGGGCACGGAAGTCGACTCACAGACCTACACAGACCTTACGCCTCGGTTAAATACACCACACACCATCGAAGTATGGTATCAAGACCAAGAAGAGCCCCAGCGTATTACCTATTATCAATTGCCTGAGTTCTGGTTGTTAAAAAACTGGAATGATCAGTGGTTGGCGGTGTCTATTGAAGAGAGCTACCTGTTTCCAAGCTTTAACGCTAACCACTCCTCTAAATCGGACGACTAACTATGCCTGAATTACCCGAAGTCGAAGTAAGCAGAATGGGGATCTCGCCTCATTTAGTCGGTGAGACCATTAAAACTCTTACTTTTCGCACGCCCAAGCTGCGTTGGGATATCCCACAAGAGTTAAAAGCATTAGAAGGGCAGATGATTCGCTCCATCTCGCGTCGTGCAAAGTACCTATTGATTGAAACGGATACTGGCACTGCCATTGTTCACCTTGGTATGTCTGGCTCACTACGTGTATTAGACGCTGACTTTCCAGCAGCCAAGCACGATCACGTGGATCTTAAGCTCACCAATGGCAAAGTATTGCGCTACAACGACCCTCGCCGCTTTGGCGCTTGGTTGTGGTCGGCGCCTGATGAAGTCCACTCTGTGTTGCTTGGTTCTGGTCCTGAGCCGTTAACGGACGACTTTAACGCTGATTACATCGCTGAGAAAGCAGAAAAGCGTAAAGTCGCAGTCAAGCAGTTCATCATGGACAACAAAGTAGTGGTCGGTGTCGGGAATATCTACGCTAACGAAGCCTTGTTCTCTGCAAAAATCCACCCGTTACGATCGGCAAACAAAGTGACCAAAGCCGAATGGATCTTGTTAACCGATGAGATTAAACAAGTACTCGCAACGGCTATCAAGCAAGGTGGTACTACGCTGAAAGATTTTTCTCAGGCTGATGGTAAACCAGGCTACTTCGCACAAGAGCTGCAAGTGTATGGTAAAGCAGGTGAAAAGTGTCCAAGCTGCGAAGCATTGATTCAAGAGCTAAAAATCGGACAGCGCAATACGTTTTATTGCGAAGAGTGCCAAGTATAGAAAATCTGAACTCGTGTTCACTTTTTATTGCTAGTCGATAGGCTAGCGAGTGGCTACAATTGTACTAATTATATGAATTGAGAATAGTAGAATGAAATATTTAGTAACTGGCGTTGCTGGTTTTATTGGCTCTGCAGTGTCAGAGCGACTATGTGCGGCAGGGCATGAGGTTGTTGGTATCGATAACCTAAATGACTACTACGAAGTCTCTCTGAAACATGATCGCCTTAAGCGTATCGAGCATGAAAAGCTTACCTTTATCGAGCTGGATCTCGCTGATAGAGAAGGTATCGCTGAGCTTTTCGCACAGCAAAAGTTTGACCGCGTGATTCACTTAGCGGCGCAAGCTGGCGTTCGTTACTCAATTGATAACCCAATGGCGTATGCCGATAGCAACCTTGTCGGTCACTTAGCTATTCTTGAAGGCTGTCGCCATAATAAGGTTGAACACCTCGTTTATGCTTCATCGAGTTCCGTTTATGGCTTGAATCAAAAAATGCCATTCCATACAGCAGACAGTGTTGATCACCCGATTTCACTGTACGCCGCGACTAAGAAGTCGAATGAGTTGATGGCGCATACCTATTCTCATTTATACGACGTACCAACGACAGGTCTTCGCTTCTTTACGGTTTACGGCCCTTGGAGTCGCCCTGATATGGCGATTTTCAAGTTTGCGAATCTAATCGTAGCGGGCAAAGAAATCGACATTTATAACAACGGCGACATGATGCGTGACTTCACTTATATCGATGATATTGTTGAAGGTATTATTCGTGTTCAAGATCGTATTCCAGCCAAGCAACCAGATTGGACCGTTGAGCAAGGGTCACCAGCAACCAGTTCTGCTCCGTATCGCGTGTTTAACATCGGTCACGGCAGCCCGGTTAAATTAATGGACTACATCGAAGCATTAGAAGGTGCTCTAGGTGTTGAAGCGAAAAAGAACTTCATGCCAATGCAGCCTGGTGATGTGTACGCGACTTACGCTGATACGGAAGATTTGTTTGAAGCGGTTGGTTATAAACCTCAAGTGAAGATCCAAGAAGGCGCGAAAGCTTTCGCAGATTGGTATAAGGCCTACTACTCGCTGTAGTAATTGATAGCTTTGAATTAAAAATAGCGCTCAATGAGCGCTATTTTTGTTTGTGCGCCGAGC